>JAFTGG010000015.1 GCA_017458025.1 Oscillospiraceae bacterium
CCTCCGGCTCCGCCGGCACGATGTCGGCGGGCGACCTCTTGAAGGAGCGCTATCCGGCCGGCAAGCTCGGCGTGGGCGAGGCGCTGCAGTGCCCGACGATCCTCGACAACGGCTTCGGCGGCCACCGCATCGAGGGCATCGGCGACAAGCACATCCCCTGGGTGCACAATGTCAGGAACACCGACATGGCGATCGCCATCGACGACGAGGACTCCCAGCGCCTGCTGCGCCTGTTCAACACGCCCGAGGGGCAGAAGTACCTGAAGGAGACGCTGAAGCTCTCCGACGAGCTGATCGAAAAGCTGACGTGGATGGGTATCTCCGGCATCGCGAACGTGCTGTGCTGCATCAAAATGGCGAAGTACTACGAGCTGACCGAGAACGACGTGCTTGTGACGGTGCTGACCGACAGCGCGGTGATGTACGGCTCGCGCATCGCAGAGCTCAACGACGAGTACGGCGCGTACAGCGTGTTCGAGGCGGAGAAGGATCACGCGCTGCACATGCTCGGCCTCAAGACCGACAGCCTGCTGGAGCTGACCTACGCCGAGCGCAAGCGCGTCCACAATCTCAAGTATTACACCTGGGTCGAGCAGCAGGGCATGGACGTGGAGGATCTGAACGCGCAGTGGTACGATACCGCGAACACATGGGACGCGGTGCACGCGCAGGCGAAGGAGCTTGACGCGCTCATCGACGCGTTCAACGACGAGGTCGGGCTTCTGAAAACGCTATGAGAAACGTCAAATACGCGCGATGCGTCAAATGCGGCAGGCAGTATGACGCGACGCCGAACCTCACGACCTGCGCGTGCGGCGGCATTCTCGATATCGTCTACGACTATGACTACATCAAGGCAAACCTGACGAAGGAGAAGCTGAAAACGCGCCCGCACACCATGTGGCGCTACCGCGAGCTGCTGCCGGTCGAGGAGGACACGCCCGACACGCCGCTGCGCGTCGGCTGGAGCCCGCTTTACGAGGCCGACAGGCTCGGCGAGCTGCTGGGCGTCAAAAAGCTGTGGCTCAAGGACGACGGGCAGAACCCTACCGCGTCGCTCAAGGACCGCGCGTCGGCGATGGCGGTCGCCAAGGCGAAGGAGGCGGGCGCGAAAATCATCGCGTGCTCGTCCACCGGCAACGCCGCGAGCTCGCTGGCGGGCAACGCCGCGGCGGCGGGGCTGCGCACGTTCATCTTTGTGCCGGAGCGCGCGCCCAAGGGCAAGGTCGCGCAGCTAATGACCTTCGGCGCGAACGTTATCTCCGTACAGGGCAATTACGAGGAGACCTTCGAGCTGAGCAAGGCCGCCATCGACAAGTGGGGCTGGTACAACCGCAACGCGGCGATCAACCCGTACCTCTCCGAGGGCAAAAAGACCGTGTCGCTGGAGATCGCGGAGCAGCTTGATTGGAAAATGCCGGATTATCTGGCGATCTCCGTCGGCGACGGCTGCACCATCGCGGGCGTGTGGAAGGGCCTAAAGGATTTGTACGCCATCGGCTTTATCGACAAGCTGCCGCGGCTCATCTCCGCGCAGGCGGAGGGCTGCCATCCGGTCAACCGCGCGATTGCGGAGAACAAGCCGTGGGAGCCGATGGAGGAGAACACGCTGGCGGACTCCATCGCGGTCGGCGTGCCGCGCAACGCGGATAAGGCGCTGGCGGCGATCCGCGAGTCGAACGGCGTCGTGGTGAACGTCACGGACGACGAGATCATGGCGGCGCAGAAGCTGCTCGGCACGACCTGCGGCGTTTTCGGCGAGCCCGCGGGCGTGACGGGCACGGCGGGGCTTAAAAAGCTCTGCGAGCAGGGCGTCATCGGGAGGGACGACACGGCGGTTTCGGTCGTGACAGGCAACGGCCTCAAGGACGTGGCGAACGCGATCAGGTTCTGCGGCGAGCCGATGAAGCTCCCGAACGACCTCGACGCGCTGGTTGCCGAGATCGGCAGGCGCGGGCTGAAAACCGAATAACTGCACCCACCAAAAAGGCGTTTGACCTGACAGGTCAAACGCCTTTTTTCAATCGACCGTGAACTCCGCCGCAAGCCGGAATTGCCGCCCGTCCCACGGCTCGTCGGGGTCGTCGGGTTCCCAAAAGGCGCGGACAATGCGGTAAGCGCCCGCGGGAAGCGTGCCGTAATAATCGGTCCAGACGTAAGCCGCCTCGTGCGGCTCGCCCTTCGGGTAGGGGTTGGCCTGAAATTCGCTCGTTGTGCTGACCTCCGTGATGTACCGGAGCGGATACCATTTGCCGTTTTTGCGAAGCTGCAGGCTGTAGAAGAAATCGCGTTCGGAGCGGATATCCTTGTCGGTCTCGTTGACGATCAGGACGGTCGCGCCGTTCGCGCTTGCCGTGCCGTCGACAAGCGTCATCGTGACGCCCGGCTCGTCGTTGACCGCGTAATCCACCGCGTCGCCGAGGTCGAGCGCGTCGGCGTGCTTCGGCTTGCTTCCGCAGCCGGCAAGCAGCAACGCCGCGAGCAGCAGAAAGAACAGAAGCTGTTTCTTCATGGCAGCGTCTCCTTTGTCAGCCAAGCTTCGATCCGCCCCATTCCACCACGGTGAAACCGTGACGCGCAAAGGCGGGAAGCTCCTGCGCTTCGATCTCAATGGGAGCGTCGAGCGGACGCCACGCCATGAACACGCGCAGCATCGCGTCGGGCGCAGGCACGACCGTCAACCGCGCGTGATCGGTGTAGGCTTCGGACTGAAACGCGATCAGGTTGTACGCGTTACCCTCCATCTGCGGCAGCCAGTAGACGATGAACTCATTCGCCTCGCGCCGCGTCAGACCGAGCTGCGCGAGCGCGTCCTCCAGAAACGCGGCGGCGTCTTTGCCCGCGACGCAGAAGCCGCGGGAGAAGTCGTATTCCGCATCGGTGACGCCCTCCCAATAGAGGTAGTTGTAGGTTTGACCGTCCGCGCCGGTCAGCGTACCGTCCGGCGCGGCGACGACATGCCAGCCGCCGTCATAGGCGGGGTAGGTGCAGGTCAGCTCGCCGTCGTAGTCGAGTGTGACCGTCACATCAAGCGCGGTTTCGGGGTAGAGATAGGCGACGGGCTTGGCGTCGGCGACGTCGTCGGGGCAGTCCGCCTCGTCCGCGTCGGGGTAGAGATAGATGACGGGCTTGGCGGATGTGGATTCCTGCCGTTGATTGCGGCAGCCACCGAGCGCGAACAGGCAAAGCGCGAGCAGCGCGAGGGCAATGTACTTTTTC
>JAFTGG010000130.1 GCA_017458025.1 Oscillospiraceae bacterium
GGCGGGTCCGGCCGGCGCAGTCGGCGCGGGAGCGGGCGCTTCCTCACGGCGGACATAATCCGATACGCGCGCCTTGCCACCCAGCTCGCCGAGGTCGCTCGCGGGGATACGCGTCTGAAACGCTGCGGGCTTCTGTGTCGGCGCGGCGGTCGCTTTTGCGGGCGCGGCGGGTTTCGCGTTGCCCTGCGTCGCGCGGAACTGCTCCGCGGTCATGGTTTGGTAGAAGTCATTGCGCGGGTTTTGCGCCTGCCCGACCGGCTTCTGCGCTTCCTGCGCGGGCTTCGCCTCGCGGTCGAGCGCGTCCGTCACGCCGTGGTACACGAGATCGAACACGGCCTTTTCGTTGACGAACTTGACGATGGTCTTGGCGGGGTGGACGTTCACGTCCACCATGTCGAACGGCAGCGTCACGAACAGCACACAACCAGGGAACTTGCCCTTCATGATGCGGTTGGCGTACGCCTCCTCCGTCGCGGCGGTCAAAAGCTGCGACTTGACGAGGCGGCCGTTGACGAAGAACGTCTGCATGCCGCGCGTGCCGCGCCCGCAGAGCGGGCGGGTCACGAAGCCGTCCGCCGCCAGCTCGCCGTCGCGGCCCTTGACGTCGACGAGCCCGAGCGTAAATTCGCGGCCCAGCGCCGAGTAGACGGCGGACTTGAGCGTACCGTCGCCGGGGGTATGGAGCGTTTCTTCGCCGTCCTTTAAGAGCTTGAACGAGATATCTGGGTGCGAGAGCGCGAGGTGCGTCACGATGCCGGAGATGGCGGTCGCCTCCGCGCTGTCGCGCTTCATGAACTTGAGGCGGGCGGGCGTATTGTAAAAGAGGTCGCGCACGATGACGCTGGTGCCCTCGGGGCAGCCCGCGTCCGCCACCTCGCCGGGGACGCCGCCTTCGAGGTGCAGCGTCGCGCCGCTCGTCGCGCCGCGCTCGCGGGTGAAGATATCGAGCCGCGAGACGGACGAAATGGCGGCGAGCGCCTCGCCGCGAAAGCCCAGCGTGCCGATGGCGGCGAGGTCCTCCGCGGCGCGCAGCTTGCTCGTCGCGTGGCGCAAAAATGCCGTCGGCAGCTCTGGGGGCGCGATGCCGCAGC
This sequence comes from Oscillospiraceae bacterium, assembly GCA_017458025.1. Classification (GTDB taxonomy): domain Bacteria; phylum Bacillota; class Clostridia; order Oscillospirales; family Oscillospiraceae; genus Hominicoprocola. The sequence goes on from JAFTGG010000130.1 coordinate 1,092, forward strand.
CGTCGTCGCTGACGCGGAGGTAGGTCATGCCGCCGTCCTGAATCTCGACCGTGACGGCGGTCGCGCCCGCGTCGATGGCGTTTTCGAGCAGCTCCTTGGCGACGCTCGCGGGACGCTCGACGACCTCGCCCGCGGCGATCAGGTCGGCGACGTGTGGGGAGAGTTGTTGGATATGGGGCATGGTGCGCCTCCTTACGTTAAAATGACGAACAGCGCCAGCGCGTTGACAACAGCGTGCAGCAGGATCGAAGTCCACAGCGTGCCGGAGCGGTCGTACGCCCACGCGAACACGAGCCCCGGCACGAGGTATTGCGCCATCAGCGTCAGGTAACTCAGGTCCCACGCCGAAAGCGCGAACGTCCAGACGTGCAGAAACGCGAACAGCAGGCTTGATACCGCATAGGCGACGACGCGGCTTTTCTCCTTGACGCAGCCGAATACAAGGCCGCGGAACAGCACCTCCTCGACGAACGGCGCGAGGAACACGACGATCAGCGCCGTCGTGCGCGGCGCGGCGCTCACCTGCGCGGCGATGGTCGTATCGTTCAGATTGGTGCGGCTGTGGAAAAACAAATTCGCGATACGGTACATCAGCTCGTTCGCGCCGTAAAACACCAGCAGCGACAGGAACAGCGTTCCGAGCGAGCGGTTGAGGCTGTCGAAAAACTTTGTGGTCGTCGCGCCGATATAGCCGTGGAAGATGACGAGCGTCACCGCGAACAGGATATAGTAATACAGCGCGTTTTGCAGCCCCGCGTCGATCCTCGTGTCGAGCAGCACCTCAAAGAGCGCGAACAGCCGGTCGGCCAAAAGCGGCATCACCAGCAGGTAGACGACGAAGAAGATCGTGCCCGCAAGGCGTTCGGTATGGTTCATGCTTGTGGTCGCGGCGGCTTTCCTCGCCATGTCCTCACCCCCCTGCCTCTTTCTGTCGGGTCACTGTAATTTCTGCTTCAGCTCGTAGAGCAATTGCATCGCCTCGATGGGCGTCATCGTCTCGACTTGGGCGCGGCGGAGGCTGTCAAGCGCTTCCGCTTCACCGATGGCGGTCATGCTGAGCTGCTCCTCCTCCTTGCGAGGGGCGGGCTGGTACGCGCCGCCTTTTTCTAGGTCGGCGAGGATCGCCTTCGCGCGGCTCACGACCTCCTTCGGCAGGCCCGCCAGCGTCGCGACCTCGATGCCGTAGCTGCGGTCCGCGCCGCCGGGGACGATCTTGCGCAGAAAGATCAGCTCCTCGCCGCGCTTTTTGATGGAGATATTGTAGTTTTTGACGCCGGAGAGCGTGTTTTCCAGCTCCGTCAGCTCGTGGTAGTGCGTCGCGAACAGCGTCTTCGCGCCCAGCTTGCGCGGGCTCGCGCAGTGCTCCAGCACGGCGCGGGCGATGCTCATGCCGTCGAAGGTCGACGTGCCGCGGCCGATCTCGTCGAGAATCAGCAGCGAGCGCGGCGTCGCCTGACGCATGATCTCCGCGACCTCGCTCATCTCCACCATAAACGTCGACTGCCCGCCGGCTAAGTCGTCGCTCGCGCCGATACGGGTGAAGATACGGTCCACCACGCCGATGCGCGCGCTCTTGGCGGGGACGAACGAGCCGATCTGCGCCATCAGCGTGATGAGCGCGACCTGACGCATATAGGTGGATTTGCCCGCCATGTTGGGTCCCGTGATGATGGAGACGCGGTTCTCCTTTTCGCCCATGTAGGTGTCGTTCGGCACGAACAGCGAGTCCTTTAAAACGCGCTCGACCACGGGGTGGCGGCCGTCGTGGATCTCGATCACGCCGCTGTCGTCCACCGTCGGGCAGCAGTAGTTGTATTTCACCGCGACCGTCGCGAACGAGCAGAGCGTGTCCAGCTCCGCGATGACGGCGGCGGTCTTCTGAATACGCTCCGCCTCGGCGGTCACGCTGTCGCGCAGCGCGGAGAACAGCTCATATTCCAGCGCGTTGAGCCGGTCGCCGGAGGTCAGGATATCCTGCTCCAAATCCTTGAGCTCCTGCGTGACAAAGCGCTCGCCATTGACCAGCGTCTGCTTGCGGATGTAGTCCTCCGGCACCTGATCCTTGAAGGAGTTCGACACCTCGATGTAGTAGCCGAAGACCTTGTTGTAGCCGATGCGGAGCGTGCGGATACCCGTGCGCTCCTTCTCGCGCTCCACGATAGCGGGGATCAGGTTCTTGCCGCCGTCGTGGATCTCGCGCAGACGGTCGACCTCGGCGTTGAAGCCGTCGCGAATGAAGCCGCCCTCGCGCACCGAAAACGGCGGATCGTCGCAGAGCGTGTCACGGATCTGCTCCGCCACGTCGACAAGAGTATCCAAATTGTTATATAATTCGGCAAGTTTACTGTTTGTAAACGGTTTTAGCTGTTCCTTCACCGCGCTCAGCTTCTCGATGGAGGCGCGGAGCGACGCGAAGTCGCGTCCGCCCGCGTTGCCGTAGACGATGCGGCCGATCAGGCGCTCCATGTCGGCGATGCCGGTCATGGCGAGGGTCAGCTCCTCCCGCGCCATCGTCAGGCGCACGAGGGCCTCCACCGCGCTTTGGCGGCGGTTGATCTCCGCCGCGTCCCGCAGCGGACGCTCCAGATACGAGCGCAGGCAGCGCGCGCCCATAGCGGTCTTGGTCCTGTCCAGCACCCAAAGGAGGCTGCCGCGCTTTTCCTTGTTGCGGAGCGTCTCGGTCAGTTCGAGGTTGCGGCGCGCGGACAAATCCAGCTCCATGAAGCGGCCCAGCTCGTAGTATTCGAGGCGGTTGATGTAGGCGAGGTCGGTTTTCTGCGTCTCGTGCAGATAGCTGAGCAGCCCGCCGAGCGCCAGCGCCGCGGCGGGATTGTTGCGCGGCAGGTTGGCGTAGGCTTCTTCGCCGTACTGCGCGAGAACCGATTTTTCCGCGGCGCGCAAGTCAAAACGCTTGTCAGCGTTCTCGACGGCGCAGTTCAGCTTTTGGCGCAAAAGCCCGGCGATGGCCGTATGCTGATACGCGCCGTCGTTGAGCACCGCCTCGGCGGGCGTGAAGCGCACCAGCTCGTTGGCAAGATGCTCGGCGCGGTCGTCGCCGGAGAACGCGGTGACGTGGGTGTGGCCCGTCGACATGTCGCAGAAGGCGACGCCCGCGTTCTGTTCGTCCAAGAACACGCCCGCGAGGAAGTTGCCGCGGTTCGCGTCGAGGCTCTGGGAGTCGATGACGGTGCCGGGGGTGACGACGCGGATAATGTCGCGCTTGACGAGGCCCTTGGCGAGCGCGGGGTCCTCGGTCTGCTCGCAGATGGCGACCTTGTAGCCCTTGGCGATGAGGCGGGCGATGTAGCCGTCGCTGGAGTGGTACGGCACGCCGCACATCGGGGTCTGGTCCTCCTTCGCCTTGCCGCGGTCGCGGGTGGTGAGGGTGAGGTCAAGCTCGCGGGACGCGGTGATGGCGTCCTCCTCGAACATCTCGTAGAAGTCGCCGAGGCGGAAGAACAGGATCTCGTCCGGATGCTGTTCCTTGATCTCGAGATATTGTTTCATCATGGGGGTGAGTTCGGACATGGCATGTCCCCCGCTTTCTCTCTTTTTCGCAGGAGGTTCCGCCTGCGGGCGGCTTTGCAGGGTGCTTCCCCCTGCCCAATCGAGGCGCCGTGCATCGTCTGAAACCGCTTTTCTCTTTTGATAAAGAAAAGGCGGCGTCAGGTTAAAGCGCAAACTCGCTGCCGGAATGCATCGCGACCAATTGGTCGCCGAGGATTTCTTTCAGGATATCGAACGGCTCCTGACCGGTGCAGTGGCCGGTGTAATACACCGTGTTCGGGCGCGCAGCCAGCTCCTTCGCGATGCCCTCGATCAGCTCGCGCGGCTCGACGACGCCGCCGAGGCCCGGGTTGACGAGGTGAAAGCCCGCGAACACCGCGTCGGGCGCGCGGCCGAGGATCTTCTCCGCGCCGCGCAGAATGTTCACGACGCCGCCGTGCGCGCAGCCGCCGAACAGCGCCGCCCTGCCGCCCTCCGTAACGATGAGGTGCTGCTCGTGGCGGAACTCGTCCATCGGGTAGTCGTCGCCGACCTTCTCGCGCAGCGTGTCGTTCGCGTGCGACCAATAGTCGCGCGTCAGGCCGCCGGAGAACAGCGTCAGCTCGTCGTCGATGGTCGTGACGCCCTCGGCAAGGCGGAAACGGGCCTCGTACTTTTTGAGCGACTTGTCGAGCCCGATGAACGCGCACTTGGTCGGGGTCACGACGTAGTAGCTGCCCCAGGCTTCTTTTTGCAGGTACACCGGCGCGTGGCCGTTGCGCTTGCAGAACAGCTCCAGCCCGCCGCAGTGGTCGTTGTGCGCGTGGGAGAGGAACGCCGTGTCCACCGCCGCGATATCGACGCCGAGCTTTTCGGCGTTTTCAAGGAACATCGCGTTGGGGCCCATGTCAAAGAGGACGCTGTGCTTGTCCGTCGCGACGTGCATGGACAGGCCGTGCGCGCAGCCCACGTCGGCGCGGCAGACGGTGTTTTCGAGCAAAACGGTGATTTTCATGGTGACCTCGCTTTCCGCGACCCCATTTCTTCTTTCGTCTTGCCGAAAGAAGAAACGGTGCCGCCCGTCAAAGAAGAAAGATGCTTTCGCGTGTCGGCGCGATGTGCCGTTGTTTCCGGCGCTCCTCGTCGATACGGCTCGTCTCGATTTTTACGATGCGGGTCGCGGCTCTATGCTTCGTTCGAGGCGGCGCCCGCGGTGACTGCCCCGTACAGCGCCCAGGTGTTGCTGTTCGTGATCTCGACCTCGGCAAAGCTGCCGATCAGCGCTTTATCGCCCTTTGCGCGCACCAGCCGGTTGCCCTCCGTGCGGCAGGACAGCGGGTAGTCCTTATCGTCGCTCTCGCCGTCGACGAGCACGCGGACGGTTTTGCCGACGTAGGCGGCATGCTTTTCCGCGCTGTAGCCGTTCTGCACGTCCAGCAGGCGGTCGAACCACTTCTGCTTCTCCGCGCGCGGCACGGGGTCGTCCATTTCCGCGGCGGGCGTGCCCGGGCGCGGCGAGAAAATGAACGTGAACAGCGCGTCGAACCTCGCCTCTTTCACAAGGGATATTGTGTCCGCCGCCTCCGCCTCCGTCTCGCCGGGGAAGCCGATGATGACGTCGCTCGTCAGCACGAGGCCCGGCATGACCTTGCGGGCGTAGTTGATAAGCCGCATGTACCCGTCGCGGGTGTAGGGGCGGCGCATCGCTTTTAAAACGCGGTCGTTGCCCGACTGCACCGGCAGGTGCAGGCTTTTCGCGACGTGGGCGCAGCGCGCCATCGTGTCGAACAGCTTTTCCGTCGCGTCCTTCGGCTGGCTCGACATAAAGCGGAGCCAATAGTCGCCCTCTATCGCGTCGATGGCGGCGAGCAGGTCGGCAAAGTCGTAGTCCAAGTCCAGATCATTGCCGTAGCTGTTGACGTTCTGGCCGAGAAGGTAGATTTCCTTATATCCCGCCTCGATCAGCTCGCGGCACTCCGCGACGATCTTCTCAGGGTCGCGGCTGCGCTCGCGGCCGCGGACGTAGGGCACGATACAGTACGAGCAGAAGTTGTCGCAGCCGTACATGATGCTCACCCACGCGCGCACCGTGCCGTCGCGCCGGACGGGCAGGTCCTCGGCGATGCGCCCGTGCTCGTCGTCGATGGCAAACGCGCGCTTGTGCGTCTTCAGCACGCCGTATAAAAGCTCCGGTAGGCGCCACTCCGCCTGCGGGCCGAGCACGAGGTCGACGTGGCGGTAGCTCTCGCGCACCTTTTCGGCGATGCGGGGCTGCTGCGCCATGCAGCCGCAGAGGACGATGATCTGCTCCGGATTCGCCTCTTTTGTGTGCGTCAGCTCGCCGAGCATGCCGAACACGCGCTTTTCCGCGTGTTCGCGGACGGCGCAGGTGTTGAGCAGCACCACGTCGGCGGCGTTTTCGTCGTCGGTCATCTCAAAGCCCATCTCGCGGAGCATGCCCGCGAGGGTCTCGCCGTCGGCGACGTTCTGCTGGCAGCCGAAGGTGTCGACCAGCGCGAGCGGCGCGCGCGGCAGCTCGCCGCTGATGGCGCGGAGCCTGCGCATGTATTCCTTTTGCCGCGCAAGCTCCTCCGCGCTCACGAGCACTTCTCTGCGTTCCAAAGATACAACCCTCCACGTTGACATACTTTAACTGATACAATTTATCACAAACAACGTCCACTTGCAAGAAAAACCGCGGCGCTGTATAATCTCTGTGAAACGGGGGGATACCGCATGGAACCAAAGATCGCCGTCGTCACCGGAGGGAGCTCCGGCATCGGGCTGGAGACCGCCAGAGCGCTCGCCGCGGCGGGCTGCCGCGTCTATGAGCTCAGCCGCCGCGATTTTAACTGCGCCGGCGTGACGCACCTCTCCGCCGACGTGACCGACGAAGCGGCGGTGCAGGACGCGATCGACCAGATTTTAGCCGAAACAGGGCGCGTCGATATCCTCGTCAACTGCGCGGGCTTCGGCATCTCCGGCGCGGTGGAGTTCACCGAGCTTGCCGACGCGAAGCGGCAGATGGACGTCAACTTCTTCGGCACGGTGAACACGACCAAGGCGGTGCTCGGGCACATGCGCCGCGCGGGAAGCGGACGCGTCGTCAACGTGAGCAGCGTCGCCGCACCCGCGGCGATCCCTTTCCAAGCGTTTTACTCCGCGTCGAAGGCCGCCGTCAACGACTACTCCTGCGCGCTCGCGAACGAGGTGCGGCCCTACGGCGTGAGCGTCTGCGCGGTGATGCCGGGGGACATCCGCACGGGCTTCACCGCCGCGCGCAAAAAATCCGCCGTCGGCGACGAGGCCTACGGCGGGCGGATATCGAGGAGCGTCGCGAAGATGGAGCGGGACGAACAAGGCGGCATGCCGCCGGAAACGGCGGGCGCGTATATCGCGAAGATCGCGCTGCAAAAGCGCGTCAAGCCGCTCTACGCCATCGGGCTTTCGTACAAATGCGCGTGCTTCCTCTGCGACGCGCTGCCCTGCCGCCTGCGCAATTGGGCGATCGGGAAATTATATGCATGATAGTATAAGGCTCCCCAAGGGGGAGCCTTCAAATCGTCGGCAAAGGCTTTTGCCGACAGTCTGAAAAGTAGAATACTTCTACTTTTTCACGGATTTCCGTATGAACCGCCGCGCTGCGGCAATGTCCGCCTCGATCTGCGCGTGCAGCTCCGGCACGGAGCCGAACGGCCTTTCGTCGCGCAGGAACCGCAGAAATTCCACCTTGAACGGCTGGCCGTAGATATCCCCGTCCCAATCTATGAGGTGCGTCTCCACCGAGACCGTGTCGTCGCCCCCGCCCACCGTCGGACGGACGCCGACGTTCGTCACCGCCGCCAAAACGCCGCCGCCCCACAGGGTCGCGCGCGCCGCGTAGACGCCGCGCCTCGGCAGCACGCGCCACGCCTCCGGCATGAGGTTCACCGTCGGGAACAGCTCCGTCGAGCCGAGCCGGTGCCCGTGCGCCACCTCGCCCGTCATGGCGTACGGATGCCCCAAAAATTCCGCCGCGCGTTCCACGTCGCCGTCCTCCACCAGCGCGCGGATATGCGTCGAGCTGACCGTCACGCCGCCCAGCTCGACCTTGGAGATCACGTCGCAGCCGAGGCCGTGCGCCGCGCACCAATCGCGCAGGAGCTCCGGCGTGCCCTCGTTTTGGTAGCCGAAGCGGTAGTCATGTCCGGCGACGAGATGCGCCGCGCCGTACCGCGCGACAAGCCGCTCCAAAAACGACTGCCACGGCATCGTCATCATCGCGCGGTCGAACGGCGCGACGATGGTGCGCTCGATGCCATACAGATCGCGGATCAACGCCCTGCGCTCGTCCACGCTGGTCAGCAGCGGCACGTTCACGCCCGTGACGAACTCCTTCGGGGCGCGGTCGAACGTGAACGCCGCGGGCGCGACGCGATTTTCCGCCGCGCCCTGCGCGGCAATGTCCAATTCCTTCGCGCGCTCCACGGTTTTCCGCAGCAGCGCGCCGTGGCCGATATGCACCCCGTCGAAAAAGCCCAGGGCGATGACTGTTTTCTCTGCCATGAATATGGCTCCTTATGTGCTGAAAAAGTTCTTCATGGAGGTCAACACGCCGCCCTCGCAGCGCGAGAGCGCCAAAACCGTCCCGTCCCGCCCGTAGACGCGGTAGACGCCGTCCTTGATGTTGAAGCCGCGTATGGGATTCCCGCAGCGGCAGCGGCGCTCCGCCTCCGCGTAGTCGATGCGGTACGCCGGATACTGCCGGAACAGGCTGTCCACGGGCCGCAGCAGCCGATCGCCTTGCTTCTGCGCGTCCTCAATGGACGCCGCCTCGTCGATGGTGAAGCCCGACGCCATCGTGCGCTCAAGCGCGCTCATCGCGCCGCCGCAGCCGAGCGCCGCGCCGACGTCGTGGCACAGCGTGCGTATGTAGGTGCCCTTGGAGCACACGGCGCGCAAGCCCCAATCGCCGGAGGCGTCGCGCTCCAGCAGCTCCAGCTCGTAGATTGTCACGCGCCGCGGCTTCCGCTCGATCTCGACGCCCTTGCGCGCCAGCTCGTAGAGCTTTTTGCCCCGCACCTTGATCGCCGAGTACATCGGCGGAATCTGCTCGATCTCGCCCGTGAAGCGCGGCAGCACGGCGCGCAGCTCGTCCTCCGTCACTCGGACCGCCGACTCGGACAATACCGTGCCGCTCGTGTCCTGCGTGTCGGTGACGACGCCGAGCCGCAGCGACGCGCGGTACTCCTTTTTGCCGTCCTCGGCAAAGGACGCCGCCTTGGTTGCCTGCCCGACGAACACGGGCAGCACGCCCGTCGCCATCGGGTCGAGCGTCCCCGCGTGGCCGACGCGCTTCTCGTGAAAGACGCCGCGCAGCTTGGCGCACACGTCCATGCTCGTCCAATCCCGCGGCTTATTGATGACGATGATCCCGTCCATATCTTACTGAGCGCCCCCGCAAGCGGGAGCGGCGCCTACCTCGATGCACGCCGCGACGATGGCGTTTTTCGCCGCCTCCTGCGTCATCCCCTTGATGACGCAGCCGGACGCGGCCCTGTGCCCGCCGCCGCCAAACTTCTCGCAGACCTTGGTCGCGTTGACGCGGGGGCCCGTGCGGACGCTGATCTTCCAATCGCCGTTCTCCAGCTCCTTCATGGTGACGGAGCAGTCCTGCCCCTCGACCAGCCCGCCGAGGGCGGCGAGGTCGTCCATATCGTTCTCGGTGAGCCCCATCTCGCGGATCATCGACTGCGGCACCTGCACCACGACGACGCGCCCGCCGTCGAAATATTCCATCTCGCTGAGCAGGCGGCCTTCCAGCGCGAGGCGCTTTTTGGTCTTGGTGCGGAAGTGTTTTTTGTTCACCGCGCGCACGTCGACGCCGGTCTCCATCAGCGCCGCCGCGACGCGGTGCGTGTTCGCCGTGACGTTGGAGTACACGAAGCAGCCCGTGTCGGTGGACACGGCGACGTAGAGCGGCAGCGCGACCTCCGGCGTCAACTGCCCCAGCTCGACGGCGACCTCATATAAAATCTCGCCGCAGGCGGCGCACTCGGGGCGCACGCAGCAGAGCTTGCCGAAGCCCTCGTAGCTCGGGTGGTGGTCGACGGCGAGATCGACCTTGTCACGGAACGCCTCCGCGTTCTTCGGAAACAGTCCGGTTGCCGCGATGTCGACGGACACGACGGTATCGTACTTGTAATCCTCCGCCGCCCACAGCCCGTCGACGTAGGGCGCGTAATTATCCGTGACCTCGGCGTTCTCCAGCAGCCACGCGGTCTTGCCGGCGCCGCGCAGCATGTGGCACAGCGCCGCCGCGCAGCCCAGCGTGTCGCCATCGGGCCGCTTGTGCGTTAAAATCAGGTAGTTGGCGTGCGCGCGGAGAAAGTCCGCGACCTCCTTCGTCGTCAGCATCAGTCCTCGTCCTCCAATACGATATCGGCGTTCGCCGGATTCGCGGGCTTGACCACGCTCGGGTCGCGCAGCATGCTCAAAATCTTCGCGCCCTGCTCGATGGAGTCGTCCGCGACGAATTGCAGCTCCGGCGTGTAGCGCAGCTTGACCGCCGCGCCCAGCTCGCGCCGCAGCCAGCCCGCCGCGTTTTTCAGGCCCTTGATAACGTCCTTTTCCTGCGTCTTGTCCAGCACGCTGACGAACACCTTCGCGTAGCGCAGGTCGCTCGTCGTATCGACGTGCGTGACCGTCACCATGCCGCCCTGCACGCGCGGGTCCTTGAGCGTGCGAAGGAGGCTGCTCAGCTCCTTTTGGATTTCTTCGTTGATGCGGTTGATGCGATTGCTCGCCATAGTAAATTCCTCCTTTTGAGGCTATCTCGCCACCGTCAGGCAGGTCTGTCCTTCCTCCAACAGCTTCTCGTTCTCAAACAGCATACCCAACGTGTCCATATCAAATTCGTCCAGCGTCCCGCGATAGCGGCGCAGCTTGCCCGGGCCGCTGCCGACCCAGAGCGACCACAGCTCGACCTCCTCGCCCGCCGAGAAGTTCTCCCGCAGATAATCGGTCAAATGCCGCAAATCCGTCTCGCAGTTTTCCAAATCAAACGCGTATTGATACGGCTTCATCTCGAAGCCCAGCTCCTCCACGGCGTCGCGGTAATAGTTGTGTTCCTCCACATAAAAGCCCATGTCAAAACCGATGGTATACCTGCCGCTCGTTTTCTCGCGATATTCCCGAAAGTCGCACGGCGGCAGCGGCTTGTCCGCCGCGATCAATGACACATGGCTCATAAAATCCCTTTCGCGAAACAAGGGGCGGGCGAAACGCCCGCCCCTCGTATGATACTCTTTTAAACCTCGATCTGCTCCATGACGAAGGCTTCGACCACGTCGCCGAGCTTGATGTCGTTGTACTTCTCGAAGCTCAAGCCGCACTCGTAGCCGGAGGCGACCTCCCTGACCGCGTCCTTGAAGCGCTGGAGCGACGCGAGCGCGCCTTCGTGGACGACGATGCCGTCACGCACGATGCGCACCTCGCAGGCGCGCTGGATCTTGCCGTCGGTGACATAGCAGCCCGCGACCGTGCCGACGCTGGAGACCTTGTAGGTCTGGCGCACCTCGGCGTGGCCCAGGACGACCTCGCGGAACTTCGGGGCGAGCATGCCCTTCATCGCCGCCTCGATCTCGTCGATCGCGTCGTAGATGACGCGGTACATGCGCATATCGACGTGCATGCGCTTCGCGCTCTCCGCCGCCACGGAGTCGGGGCGCACGTTGAAGCCGACGATGATCGCGTTCGAGGTCGACGCCAGCATGACGTCGCTCTCGTTGATCGCGCCGACCGCGCCGTGAATGACGCGCACGCGGACCTCGTCGTTCGAGAGCTTTTCGAGCGAGCTCTTGACCGCCTCGACGCTGCCCTGCACGTCCGCCTTGACGATCAGGTTCAGGTTCTTCATCTCGCCCGCCTGGATCTGGCTGAACAGGTCCTCCAGCGAAACCTTCGTAATCGGCGCGTTGGCCTTGAGCTTCTCCTCCGCCTTGCGCTGCTCCACCAGCTCGCGCGCGAGGCGCTCGTCGGCGACGGCGTTGAACGTCGCGCCCGCGCCCGGCACGTCGCCGAGGCCCGTGATCTCCACCGGCACGGAGGGACCCGCCTCGGTCAAACGCTGGCCCTTGTCGCCCACCATCGCGCGCACACGGCCGACGGCCGTGCCGGCGATGATGATGTCGCCCTGACGCAGCGTGCCGTTCTGGACGAGCAGCGTCGCGATCGGGCCGCGGCCCTTGTCGAGCCGCGCTTCGATGACCGTGCCGGAAGCGGCGCGGTTCGGATTGGCCTTCAGCTCGCCGACCTCGGCGGTCAGCGCGACCATCTCCAGCAGGTTGTCGATGCCCATACCGGTCTTGGCGGAAATCGGACAGACGATGGTCTGGCCGCCCCAATCCTCGGCGAGCAGGTCGTGCTCGGTCAACTGCTGCTTGATGCGCTCGGGGTTCGCGTCGGGTTTATCCATCTTATTGATGGCGACGATGATCGGAATACCCGCCGCCTTGGCGTGGTTGATGGACTCGACGGTCTGCGGCATGATGCCGTCCTCCGCCGCGACGACGAGAATGGCGATATCCGTCACCATCGCGCCGCGGGCGCGCATGGACGTGAACGCCTCATGGCCGGGCGTATCGAGGAACGTGATGGGCCTGCCCTTGATCTGCACCTGATACGCGCCGATGTGCTGCGTGATGCCGCCCGCCTCGCCGGAGGCGACGTGCGCGTTGCGGATATAGTCGAGCAGCGAGGTCTTGCCGTGGTCGACGTGGCCCATGACCACGACGACGGGCGCGCGGAGCTCCAGCTCGTCTTCCGTATCCTGATGGTCGTCGATGAGCTTCTCCTCGATGGTGACGACGACCTCCTTCTCGACCTTGCAGCCGAGCTCCTCCGCGACAAAGGACGCGGTGTCGAAGTCGATCATCTGGCTCAGCGACGCCATGACGCCGTTCTTCACAAGGCACTTGACGACCTCCGCGCCGGTCTTCTTCATGCGCGACGCCAGCTCCTGTACGGAGATCTCGTCGGGGATCTTGACCGTGACGGGCGTCTTCTTCAGCGCTTCGAGCTGGAGACGGCGCATGCGCGCGGCCTCCTCCTGCTTGCGCTTGTTGGAGAACGTCGGCGCGCCGCCGCGGCCCCTGTTCTTGCCGGCGTTGCGGAACTTCTCCTTGTTGCCGCTCTGCTCGGCGCGGCGCCCGCCGCCGCCGGAGCGGTCCGCCATGTCCTGCAGCTTCTCGTCGTACTTGTCGAGATTGACGTTGGTCGCCTTGCGCGTGTCGACGATCTTCTTCTCCGGCACGCGGGATACCGGCTGCGCCGGCTTGTCGGGCTTCTCGGCCTTGGGCGCGGGCGCATTGCCGCTCTGCTGCGCCGCCGGAGCGGACGCGCCGCCCTGCGCGGCGGAGGCCTCAGCCTTGGCCTCCTGCTTCTGCCCCGCCTTGGGCTGCTCCTCCTGCTTTTCCTGATAGGTGTCGGCAAAGATCGTCGCGATCTCCACCTGATTCTTCTGCGTCAGGTACTCAAAAAGGATCGACAGCTCGCGCTCGTCCAGCACCTGAGAAGGCCCTTTCACCGTGTCCGTATAGTTTTTGAGGATACCGACGATATCCTTGCTGCTCATGCCAAAGTCCTTGGCGAGCGCAGACACCTTGTTTTTGTTGACGGTAGCAGTTGCCACGATAACACCTCCATTAAGTGCTGGGGAAATTACTTCTTGGTACGCTTTTTGCCGGTGCGCACGTTTTTGTCGTGCCGCGCCTGCTCTTTCTTCCGCTCGGCGGCCCTCGCGGCCTTTGCCGACAGCTTTTCCGCGGTCTCGCCGTAGCGCTTTTCATCGAGCGCCGCGAGCTTTTTCGCGACCGCCTCGGCAAAACCGACGTCGGTGACGGCGAGCATCGCGCAGGACGTGCGCCCCACGGCGCGGCCGAGTTCGTCCTTGGCGGCGGGGATCGTCACGCACAGGCACGCGCCCGCCTCGGCAAAGTGCTTCGCGCGGCGCGCCGTGTTGTCCGCCGCGTCCGACGCGAGCAGAATGAGCCGCGCGTCGCGCGCTCTCGCCGCCGCGCCGACGGGTTCCTCGCCCGCTTCGAGCCGTCCCGCCTTTTTTGCCAGGCCAAGCAGCGATAATACGTTATTCACCGCCTGCCATCTCCTGTTCCAGCGCGTCGTAGACCTCCGGCGGGATCGCCGCCGAAAACGCTCGCTCCAGCGCCCGCGACTTGCGCGCCCTTTTGAGGCACTCCGCGTTCGGGCAGACATACGCGCCGCGCCCGGGCTTCTTGCCGCGGAAGTCGAGCGTGATGGCCCCCTCCGGCGACTTGACCACGCGGATCAGCTCGCGCTTGTCTTTCATCTCACGGCAGCCCACGCATTGCCGCTGCGGTATTTTCTTCGGCTTTTGCATAGGCGCGCCGTCCTTTCGTTATTCCTCCGCCTTTGCTCCGGCTTCGGCGGCGGCCTCCGCCGCCTCCTCCGCGCTGCCGCGGAAGGACTCGGGCTTGATGTCGATCTTGTAACTGACGAGGCGCGCCGCGAGGCGGGCGTTCTGGCCCTCCTTGCCGATGGCGAGGGAGAGCTGGTCGTCCGGCACGATGACGCGGCAGGCCTTGCCGTCGTCCGCCATCCAGACGTCGGTGACGTCCGCCGGCGCGAGCGCCGCCGCGATGTATTCCTCGGGCGTCTCGCTGTATTTGATGATGTCGATCTTCTCGCCGCGCAGCTCGTTGACGATATTGTTCACGCGCGCGCCGTGCTGGCCGACGCAGGCGCCGATGGGATCGACGTTCGGATCGTTGCTCCACACCGCCATCTTCGTGCGGCTGCCCGCCTCGCGGGCGATGCTGCGGATCTCGACGACGCCGTCGGCGATCTCGGGCACCTCCAGCTCGAACAGGCGCTTGACCAGGCCCGGGTGCGTGCGGGAGATGATGACCTGCGGTCCGCGGTTCGCGCGGCGCACGTCGACGAGGTAGACCTTGACGCGCTGGCCCTCGACCAGCGTCTCGCCCTTGACCTGCTCGCCCATAGTGAGCACGGCGTCGGTCGCCTCGGCGCCGTTGCCGATGCGAATCGCGGCGTTGCCGGTGCGCGGGTCGATACGCTGCACGATGCCGGTGAGGATCTCGTGCGTCTTGGAGTTGTACTCGTCGTAGACCATGCCGGTCTCCGCCTCGCGCAGACCCTGAATGATGACCTGCTTGCCGTTGCCGGCGGCGATGCGCCCGAACTCCACCGTATCGACGGGGAAGTTGACGATATCGCCGAGCGTATGCTTCGCGGAGATCGCCCTCGCGTCCTCCAGCGAGATCTGCGCGCCTGGCTCCTCGACCTCCTCGACGACCTCCTTCTGGACGTACATCTTGAGGTCCTTCCTCGCCTCGTTCACCTCGACGTAGACGTTCTCGACGCCGGGGTGATCCTTCTTGTAGGCGGTGGAAAGCGCCTGCACGATCTTATCCATCATGAAGTCCTGGGGATACCGCGCTCTTTTTCGAGCAGCGCGAGCGCGGCGAAGATTTCATCGCATTTCATGTTAAGAACAACTCCTGTTCATGGTATTACATATCAAAAACACCGTATTGTTTTTGAACGCCATACTCGCGGTTGCCGCGCAGGCGGCGAGCGAAACGGCATTTTGCGCAAATTTTAGAAATCCATTTCTAAAATTCGACTCTCAGTCGCACCAGGGCGATCTCCTCTTTTTCAAAGCGCAGCGTCTCGCTGCCGACGGCCAGCTCCACCGCGCCGCCGTCATAGCCCGCGAGCGTGCCCGCGAACTCCTTGCGTCCGTCGCGCGGCTTATAGGTCTTGAGCGTGACCGGCGAGCCCATAAACCGCTCGAAGTCGCCTGGGCGTTTAAGCGCGCGCTCCGCGCCGGCGGAGCCGACCTCAAAGATATAGCTCGACTCGATGGGGTCCGCCTCGTCGAGCAGGTCGCTGACGCGGCGGGAGATCGCCTCGCAGTCGAGGATATCGACGCCGCCCTCTTTATCAATATAAAGCCGCAGGTACCACTGCCCCGCCTCGCGGACGTACTCGACGTCCCAGAGCGTGCAGCCGTTTTCGAGCACGACCGGCTCGGCGAGCTCGCGCACGAGCTCGGTGATTTTCTTCATTGGCGCTCAACCCGTTCTTCGCAAATCGAAGATTTGCAATTTTTCAAAGAAAAGAGCGGACCGAAGTCCACTCTTTTCCTACCTACTCGGCTAATATACCATAGTTATATGCGGATTGCAAGCTTTTTTTGCGAGAAATTCAATTCTCCATGTCTTTGATCGCGGCCTGTGCGGCGGCGAGGCGGGCGATGGGCACGCGGAACGGCGAGCAGGACACATAGTCGAGGCCCGCCTTGTGGAAGAACTCGACGGAGCTGGGATCGCCGCCGTGCTCGCCGCAGACGCCGAGGTGGAGCTGCGGGTTCGCGCCGCGGCCGAGCTTCGCGGCAGTCTCGACGAGACGGCCGACGCCGGTCTGATCGAGCTTGCCGAACGGGTCGAACTCGTAGATCTTGCGGTCGTAGTACGCGGTGAGGACCTTGTTCGCGTCGTCGCGGCTGAAGCCGAAAGTCATCTGCGTGAGGTCGTTGGTGCCGAAGGAGAAGAAATCGGCCTCCTTGGCGATCTCGTCGGCGGTCAGCGCCGCGCGCGGGATCTCGATCATCGTGCCGACCTTGTACTTCATGTCGGACTTGACGGAGGCGATGATCTCGTCGGCGGTCTTGACGACCACGTCCTTGACGTACTTGAGCTCCTTGACCTCGCCGACCAGCGGGATCATGATCTCGGGCACGATGTGCCAGTCTGGATGCTGGGAGTTGACGTTGAGCGCCGCCTTGATGACCGCGCGGGTCTGCATCGCCGCGATCTCCGGATAGGTGACGGCGAGGCGGCAGCCGCGGTGGCCCATCATCGGGTTGAACTCGTGCAGCTTCGCGATGATCGCCTTGATGTCGGCGACGGTCTTGTCCATATCCCAGGCGAGCTGCTTGATGTCCTCCTCCTCGGTGGGCAGGAACTCATGCAGCGGCGGATCGAGGAAGCGGACGGTCATCGGACGGCCCTCGAGCGCGATGTACATCGCCTCGAAGTCGCCCTGCTGCATCGGTTCGAGCTTGGCGAGCGCCTTCTCGCGCTGCTCGACGGTGTCGGCGCAGATCATCTCGCGGATCGCGGGGATACGGTCGTCGTTGAAGAACATGTGCTCGGTGCGGCAGAGGCCGATGCCCTCCGCGCCGAAGCTCACGGCCTGCTTGGTGTCGTGCGGGTTGTCGGCGTTGGTGCGCACGCCCAGCCTGCGGTACTTGTCCGCCCAGCCCATGACGCGGCCGAACTCGCCGCCGATGGAGGCGTCGACCGTCGGGATTGCGCCGTCGTAGATGTTGCCGGTGGAGCCGTCGATGGAGATCCAATCGCCCTCGGTGTAGGTCTTGCCGCCGAGCTTGAACTTCTTGTTCTCCTCGTCCATCTTGATCTCGCCGCAGCCGGAGACGCAGCACTTGCCCATGCCGCGCGCCACGACCGCCGCGTGGGAGGTCATGCCGCCGCGCACCGTCAGGATACCCTGCGCCGCCTTCATGCCCTCGATGTCCTCGGGGCTGGTTTCCAGGCGCACCAGCACGACCTTCTCGCCGCGCTCGGCCCACTCCTTCGCGTCCTCCGCGGAGAACACGGCCTTACCGGCGGCGGCGCCCGGGGACGCGCCGAGGCCCTTGCCGATGGCGGCGGCCTTCTTGAGCACGTCGGGGTCGAACTGCGGGTGCAGCAGCGCGTCGAGCGTACGAGGCTCGATCATGGCGACGGCCTTCTTCTCGTCGATCATGCCCTCGTCCACAAGGTCGCAGGCGATCTTGAGCGCCGCGGCGGGCGTGCGCTTGCCGTTGCGGCACTGGAGCATATAGAGCTTCGCGTTCTCGACGGTGAACTCCATGTCCTGCATGTCGCGGTAGTGCTCCTCCAGGTTCTTGCAGATCTGCTCGAACTGCGCGAACGCCTCGGGGAACTTCTCCGCCATCTCGGAAATGGGCATCGGGGTGCGGACGCCGGCGACGACGTCCTCGCCCTGCGCGTTGGTCAGGAACTCGCCGAAAAGCTTCTTCTCGCCGGTGGCGGGGTTGCGCGTGAACGCGACGCCCGTGCCGGAGTTGTCGTTCAGGTTGCCGAACACCATCGGCATGAC
>JAFTGG010000131.1 GCA_017458025.1 Oscillospiraceae bacterium
GGGCGTCAGCCCGCCTGCGTCCTCCGCCTTGCCTGACAAAATTTCTGCTCGCAAGGCTTTGCCACTTTTAGTCGCATATTAGTATTATTCGATGCCGATATGCTTTTTGATGGCGGCAAAGGACTTATCGCTGATGTCATGCTCGATCTTGCACGCGTCGTCCGTCGCGGTTTCTTCGTCAACGCCGAGGGAAATCAGCCATTTCGAGAGCACCGTGTGCCGCTCGTAGATCTTCTCGGCGATCTCTCGGCCCGCGTCGGTCAGCGTCAGGCCGCCGTCCACGTCGATATTGATGAAGCCGCCCTCGGACAGAAGGTGTACGGCACGGCTGACGCTGGGACGGGAAAAGCCCATCTCCTCGCCGACGTCGATAGCGCGGACGAATTTGCTCTTTTGCGAGAGGACAAGGATCGTCTCCAGATACATCTCGCCGGATTCCTGTAATACCACGGGAACACCTCCTGAAATCGTTCTGTCTGCATCGTATCACAAATTTCGGTTTGACACAAGAGAAATTTTCCATCGACACGCGCGGGCGCCGGCCTGTATAATGGACGTGCTCTTTCGCATAGGGATAGTGGGACTCATATCGCGAAGGAGAGGGACTATGAAACGTTTTTTTGCGCTTTTGGCGGCTGCGCTGCTGCTGACCGGATGCGCCGCGGAGCGGGCCGACTCCCGCGTGTCGGACCTGCAGCGGGCTTACGCCGCCACGGGCGGGTGTGACGCGCGGGTGGAAGTCGCCGTCTCCGATGAGGAGGAGACGCGGCGCTACACGCTGGACGTTGCAAAGGACGGCGATAAAACGCGCGTCACGGTGCTGGAGCCGGAGGCGCTCGCGGGCGTCGCCGCCGCCGTGTCGGGCGATGCGCTCGCGCTTGAGTTCGACGGCATGGTGTTGGACGCGGGCGGCGCCGGTTCCGGCGTATCCGCCGTGAACGCGACGGAGATCGTACTCCGAGCCGCCGCGTCGGGCTACGTCACCGAGCGAAACAGCGAGCGCTATGCCGATACGGACGCGCTGCGGCTGTGCTTTGAGACGGAGCAGAACGGCGAAATGCTATACGTTACCGCGTACTTTGACGCGGCAAACGCGCCGCTTTATGCTGAAATTGCCCGCGACGGAAAAGTTTTGGCATATTTGGAGTTTACGGATTTCGCCTTTCATGATATAATACCCGCGAGCGGCTATTATAATTGATATCGCCATTTTTCTCGCCGCTTGCGCGGCAGGTGAAAAATTTGGCTGATATGCCGTGTCGCCTAACGGCGCCATGATATATAATACCCGCCGAATCATGCGAGCAAAGGCGGGATCAGCGATGGAAACGCCCCTCAAGCGCACCTGGGCGGAAATCGACCTCGACAATCTGGCGCACAATTTCAGCGTGATCCGAAAACAGGTCGGACCGGACGCGAAGCTGCTCGGCGTCGTCAAGGCGGACGCCTACGGCCACGGCGCGGTGCGCGTCGCGAAAAAGCTGGAGCAGCTCGGAGCAAGCTATCTCGCCATCTCCAACATCGACGAGGCGGCGGAGCTGCGAAGCGGCGGCGTGACGCTGCCGATCCTGATGCTCGGCTACACGCCCGCCGATCAGGGCGAGCGCATCGTGCGCCTTGACATGACGCAGGCGGTGCCGAATCTTGAGGCCGCCCGCGCTTACGACGAAGCCGCCGCCCGCGCGGGAAAACCGATGAAGGTCCACGTCAAGCTCGACACAGGCATGGGCCGCCTCGGTTTCCAATGCGACGACGGGCACTTTGACGCGAGCCTGCGCGATATCCTTGAGGTATTGAAGCTCAGGCATCTCGACGTCGAGGGGGTGTTTACGCATTTCGCCGTCTCCGACGAGGACGCGCCGGAGCACGTCGCGTTCACGCGATTGCAGCATGAGCGCTTTCTGCGCATGATCGGCGCGGCGGAGCGGAGCGGCTTCCGCTTCCGCGTCAAGCACTGCTGCAACGCCGGCGGCATCGCGTCGTATCCCGAATGGGCAGGAGACATGGCGCGCTGCGGCATTATCCTGTACGGAACGGGCGAGCTCGCCGAGCGCATGGGCATGAAGCCCGTGATGACCTTAAAAACGACCGTCGCGACCGTCAAGGACTTTGAGCCGGAGACTTCGATCAGCTACGGGCGCACCTACTATACGGACAGGCCCGAGCGTATCGCGGTGCTCTCCGCCGGCTATGCCGACGGGCTGCATCGGGCGCTGTCGAACAAGCTGACGGTGCTCACGCCCTACGGCGAGGCGAAGCAGGTGGGCCGCATCTGCATGGATATGTGCATGATCGACGCGACAGGGCTGCCGGACCTGAAGCCGGGCGACGAAGTCGAGATCTTTGGCGAGCGCATGCTATGCGAGACGGCCGCGCGGGCGTGCGGCACGATCTCGTACGAGCTGCTCTGCGCGGTATCGAAGCGCGTGCCGCGCGTTTACCTCGAAAACGGCAGCCCCATCGCGTGATACACCGGACGCGCACGCGCCACATACGATGAATTGGGAACGGTAAATCAAGGTATAAAACCCGTTCCCGCGTGGGAGAATGAGAACAGCCTTTCGGAACAGAAATGTTCAAGGGACTTCTTCCGCTCGGAGTGTGAACAGCGTGGATACCAGTGTAAAACGTGGCGATATTTATTACGCCGACCTCTCTCCCGTGGTCGGGAGCGAGCAGGGCGGCGTTCGGCCGGTGCTCATCGTCCAGAACGACACCGGCAACCGGTACAGCCCGACGGTCATTGCCGCCGCCATCACGTCTCAGACGAACAAGGCGAAGCTGCCGACGCACATCTCGCTTGCGGCGCCGGACTGCGGCCTGCCGCGCGACTCGGTCGTTCTGCTTGAGCAGATCCGTACGCTCGATAAGCGCCGCTTACGCGAGCACATGGGCCGCGTCGACGGCGAGATCATGGGTAAAATTGACGCGGCGATCGCGGTGAGCTTTGGGCTGCAAACTACACAATTGGTCTGATAACGCGGAGAAACAGCCGCGATACGGCGGCTGTTTCTCCGGAAGAAAGGTACGATACATATGAAAAAGAACCATTGGGTGATCCGTCTCGCGGGGCTGCTGCTCGTGAGCTACACGCTGTTGGTCGTGAGCGTCATGGCGGCGGGCACGGCGGGCTCGGAGACCGACCCGCTCGTGACGCTGAGCTATTTGAACGACACATTCATGACGCAGATGCTCGGCAAAGTCGACGAAAAACTGACGGCGCGCGACAAGGAGCTGCTGGACAAGCTGAACACGCAGGTGCAGCAGGACAGCCGCGAGCTTGCCGCGCAATATGGCGGGAGCGTCAGCACGGGAGGCGGCTCCGGCGCGGCGGATACGTTCAACGTCGTGACGCTGTCCGACGGGCAAACGCTCTACGGCGACGTCGGCTGCGAGGTGATGCTGCGTGTCGGCACGGCGGTCTGTGTGGCTCCGTCGAGCCCGGGGTTTATCGACGAAACGACCGCGGGAACGCTCAACAACAGCGGCAAGCTCGTGCAGAACCATCTCTATATGATGACCATTGACGAGCGCGGCGTCAAGGCGACCGCCGCGACGGTCAAGCGGCTCGTGCGCGGCGGCTATGCGGTATTGCCTTAAGACAAGGCCTAGTTCAGTATAAATGATACGATTCTGCAATGAAAATAAGATATTTTCATTGCAGCCGCTGTGCTACGCACA
>JAFTGG010000132.1 GCA_017458025.1 Oscillospiraceae bacterium
ACGAGGCACGGGCGCTGTGGTGGTACGGCCGCAGCCTGTACTTTGGCCGCGGGGAGATCGTTTCTGCGGAGGCCGCGCAGTATGAGGGCGTTATCAGGCTGAACCTCGCGAGCGGCGAGTTTTTGGAGGTGTATCTCGCGGACGACGGCTATCTCGGCAGTATTTACGGCCCCTATCCGGAGGGCTTCACACATTAAAAAATCGGGCGGCGGTGAAAAAATCCCGCCGCCCGAATCGTGTTATAGGCGAAGGGAGTGAGAGATTTGGTTTCTGCGCATAACGGTACCGAAGAAACCATCTGCCGGCTCGTGGAGACGTACAGCGACATGCTGCTGCGCCTCGCCGCGACCCGGCTGAGCTCGACCGCCGACGCCGAGGACGCGGTGCAGGAGGTCTTCCTGTACCTGCTCGAACGCGGGACCTCGTTTCGGGACGCCGAACACGAGAAGGCGTGGCTCATTCGCGCGACCCTTCACCGCGCGAGCGACTTCCGAAAGCGCGCGGAGGCGCGGAACCTCCCGCTGGAGGACGCGGCGCTTTCCGCGACGCCGCCCGACGACGCGCAGGCGCTGCTCGGCGCGGTGCGCGCGCTGCCGGAGAAGTACGGCGCGGCGGTATACCTGCACTACTACGAGGGGTATACCATGAAGGAGATCGGAAAACTGCTGGGTCTGCCCGCCGCCACGGTGGGGACAAGACTCAAACGCGGGCGCGAACGGTTAAAGCAGATGCTGGAGGTGAACGACTGATGGACGAGAAACGATTCAAGAAAGCCTTTGACGCCCTCTCTTTTTCCCCGGACTTTCGCTCGCGCACTGAGGCGCTGCTCCGCGAACGCGCCGCGGGAAAGGAGAACACGGTGACATTCAAGAGAAGCAAGAGGACGATTTTGGCGACGGCGGCGTGCCTCGCCGCGCTGGCGGCGTCCGTCTCGGCGGCGGTGTATTGGCTCTCGCCGTCGCAGGCGGCGCGGGAGCTGTTCGACGAGCCGGGCGTCGCGGAGGCGTTCGAGAAACAGGGAGATACCGCGGTACAGCCGGCGCGGATCGGCGAGTATGAGGTAGTCTTTGAAGGCGCTGTCAGCGGCGAAAATCTGACCAGACACGCCATGCAGCTCAACGGCGAGATCGTGAGCGAGAGCAGCTACATGGTGTTTGCCGTCAGCGGCGGCAGCATCGCGGAGCTGAACAAAACACACAGCGCGACGCCGACCACGCTGGGGCTGTCGATCACGCCGCTGGTCAAGGGCCACGCGCCGTGGGAGCTCAACGCCTGGACGCTCGGCGGCGGTTACACTGCGGTCGGACAGGGCGATACGGTGTACTTTTTGTTTGAGACTTCGTCTCTGGAGCAGTTCGCGCCCGAGGAGGTCTGTTACGCTGTCTACGCCTGCGAGGGCATGGGCGTCCCGTCGACGGCGGAGTTCTCTATGGCGGAGGACGGCACGATTACGCTCAACGACGGCGTGGACGGCGCAATCTTCACCGTGGAGCAGCCGTAAGGGCAATAAAAAAGAGCGGCATTGCCGCTCTTTTTTTATTGCGAAATAGTATCAAATTCTCGCGACGCCGCTTCTGCGCGCCGCCTCGGCGACCGCCTTGGCCACCGCGGGGCCGACGCGGGGGTCGAACGCCCTCGGAATGATATAGTCCTCGCTCAATTCCTCCTCGGAGATCAGGCTCGCTAAAGCCTCGGCCGCCGCCATCTTCATCTCCTCGTTGATGTCGCTCGCGCGCACGTCGAACGCGCCGCGGAACACGCCGGGGAAGGCGAGGACGTTGTTGATCTGGTTGGGGTAGTCGCTGCGGCCCGTGGAGACCACGCGCGCGCCGCCCGCCTTCGCGTCGTCGGGGAAAATCTCCGGCGTCGGGTTCGCGCAGGCAAAGACGATGGCGTCCTTATTCATGGCCTTGACCATCTCGGTCGTCAGCGTGCCGGGGGCGGAGACGCCGATAAACACGTCCGCGCCGCGGATCACGTCGGCGAGCGCGCCCTTCTCCATGCCGCGGTTCGTGATCCACGCCATCTCCTCCTTGATCCAATTGAGGCCCTCGCGGCCCTCGTAGATCGCGCCCTTGCGGTCGGTCATGACAATGCTCCGAAAGCCCGCCGAGAGCAGCAGCTTCGTGATGGAGATCGCCGCCGCGCCCGCGCCGGAGGTCACGATCTTGACGTCCTCCTGTTTCTTGCCCACGACCTTGAGCGCGTTCGTGAGGCCCGCCAGCGTGATGATGGCGGTGCCGTGCTGGTCGTCGTGGAAGATGGGAATGTCGCACTTTTCCTTGAGCTTGCGCTCGATCTCGAAGCAGCGCGGCGCGGCGATGTCCTCCAGGTTGATGCCGCCGAAGCTGCCGGAGATGAGGTATACGGCGTTGACGAACTCATCCACGTCCTTCGTCTTGACGCAGAGCGGGAACGCGTCCACGCCGCCGAAATTCTTAAAGAGCACGCACTTGCCCTCCATAACGGGCATGCCCGCCTCGGGGCCAATGTCGCCGAGACCGAGCACCGCGCTGCCGTCCGTAATGACGGCGCAAAGGTTGTGGCGGCGGGTCAGCTCATAGCTCTTGTCGACGTCCTTCTGGATTTCCAGGCACGGCTGCGCCACGCCGGGGGTATAGGCTAAGGAAAGGTCGTCTTTTGTGTCGGTCTTGACGGTGGAGACGACCTCGATCTTGCCCTTCCATTCGCCGTGCAGCCTTAGAGATTCTTTTGCATAATCCATAGTCTATTGTCTCCTTACGCCTCGAACGGGAACTTATAGTCGAGCCGGAACTCGTCGCGCAGCGCTATGAGCTCCTTTTGAATGCTCTCGCCCACCGGCACGCCCTTATCCTTGCGCTCCTGCCACGCGAGCCATTCCTTCTCGCCCGCGGTGTAGATGCGCTCCGCGCCGGGCGCCTTTTCCGACGCGCGCAGACCGCGCAGGATCTCGCCGCTGGTCTTCTTAAAGGTATCGAGGCCCATGAAAAACTCGGGGTTGATGACGAAGAAGAAGTGGCCGAGGCGGTACATCTTGTTCGAGCCGTCGGGGTTCTTGCCGCTCAGCTCCTTCATGAACGGGCCGCCCGCGAGCGCCGCGGAGAGGATTTCTACGATGGTCGTGAAGCCGTAGCCCTTGTAGCCGCCGGTTTCCTCGCCGAGGCCGCCGATGGACAGCAGCGCGCAGTTGCCGTTCCGCATCTCGCGCAGGATCTCGCCGGAATCGGTCATCGTGCCGCCGTCCTTCGTGACGACGAGGCCCGCCGGCGTCGGCTTGCCGCTGCGCTCGTAGAACTCGATCTTGCCGTTCTGCACGATGCTCGTCGCGCAGTCGAAGTTGAACGGGAACTCCTCGTCGGTGGGCATCGTGAACGTGAGCGGGTTCGTGCCCATCATCGGCTCGACGCCGAACGTCGGGGCGACGGAGGGCCGCGCGTTTGTGCCGGTGACGCCGATCATGCCCGCCTTTTCCGCCATCGTCGTCCAATAGCCCGCGATGCCGTAATGGGTGGAGTTGTAGATCGCGCCGCCCGCCATGCCGTACTTGGACGCCTTGTCAATGAGCAGCTCCATCATCTTGTGGCTCGCGACCATGCCCATGCCGTTGTTCGCGTCCATCACGACCGTGGTCGGCGTGTCCTTGACGACGTCGATCTTCGTCACCGGCAGCAGCGTGCCGTTTTTGATGCGGTCGAGGTAGATGGGCTTGAAGCGGTTGCAGCCGTGGCTCTCGATGCCGCGGCGGTCGGACTCCAGCAGCACGTCCGCGCAGATGGCGGCGTCCTCTTTGGGCACGCCGTAGCACTGAAACACGTCGATCATAAACGCGTTCATCATTTCCCAGGGAACAAAGGGTCTGGTTTCCATAAATGACCTCCTAAAGGCAAAAATGTATTGTTTCCGCAAAAACGATTACAAAAATCTGATTAGACTATCGGAAATCATTTTTCCGGCTTGTCGCTGTTGAGCCATGCGACGAACTCCTCGAGCGGCAGCTCGCCGGCGCTGCACTTGCCGCGCCTGGCGCGGGCCTCCACCGACCAGGCGGTGAACTCCTCACGGGTCATCAGGCCGTAGCGGATTCGCGCGTTGTGCGTTTTGTACGAGCGCTTGTACTCGCGGATCGCGGGGTCCTCCATTTTGCGCTGCTCATAGAGCCGCAGCGAGCCCATCTCGCGGCAGGTCTTGGTCGAGTTCTCGATCAGGCGGTCGCAGTATTCGAGCTTCGTGCGGCCGTGGGTCGCGAACAGGCGGCCGCAGTACTTGCACCTGCGCAGGTGGATATCCTCCTGCAGATAGCGGTAGAGCAGGAACTCGGCGTACGCTTCGGGGTCCTCGGTTTCCAGCACCTCGGTGATGACGGTCAGGAAGTCGCGCTTTTCCTCTTCCTCGAGGAACTCGTCGTAGGCGTAAAGCCCGCCGATGCCCTTGGGCATCGCAAGGTAGCGCACGGCGTCGAACGCGAACGGAGGATACGAATCCTCGCCAAGCTGCTGCTGGAGCGTGAAATAGCGCACCGCCGTGTCCTCGTTCTCACTTACGGAGAAGACCTGCTCGACCAGATCGCGCAGGTACGCCTGCAGATCGCGGTAGTACGCCATCTGCTCGTTACACTCGTCCAGCGAGATGAGGTCGCCGACGCCGTGGATGATCTGCAAGCGCTGCAGCGCGGCGGC
>JAFTGG010000133.1 GCA_017458025.1 Oscillospiraceae bacterium
ATAGCGGCGGCCTTCGTCGCTGCCGAACCGCTGCTGACGCGCCTTGTCGTTCGCCAGCGCACGGTGCGCCTCGGTGACGAGGCGGACGGCGCTCTCAGTGTCCACCTGCGCGCTGATGTGGTTGCCGTTGCCGTAGATGCTGAAATCCACCGACGCGCTTACGATCTCGCTCTCGTCGGGCACCCAGCGCTCGTAGCCCGTGAGGTCGAGCGACATCACGCAGCCCAGCGCCACCAGCACCGCCATGACCACGACAGCGCCGCGCCAGCCGGACTTCAGCACGCGGAAGCTCTTTTTGAGCAGCATTTCCGCCGCGAAGTAGCCGATCAGCCCCGCCGCCGCCATGCACGCGATGGTGCCGGGCAGCGAGTAGTCGCCGTTTGAGCGGTACTGCCCGAAGAACATATAGTACAGCAACTGCCCGAGCGCCAGCGCCGCGCAGAACGTGACGCCGTATTTAAACACGGGCCGCGCCCACTCGATCGCGACGGTCGTGCCGGTCGCCTCGCTGCGGCGCTTTTTGTAGAGCAGCAGCCCCAGCGCCGCGAACACAAGCCCGACGGCGGCGTAGACCCACAGCAGCCACGCGTATTCGACGGTGACGGCGTAGGATTGATAACGGGTGGAGCCGTCGGCGAGTCGGATGGTCTCGTAGAGATAGTCCGCCTCCGGCATATCGCCGAAGAACGGCAGCGCCGCGGGCGAGAAATATTTGAGCCGCGCGTCGAACGAATCTGCCCAGCCGTAGAGGAAATTCCCCGCGAAGCTGGTCAAGAGGTATTCCACCGAGACGGCGAGGACATTTAAGATGACGTAGAATACCGGCGCGGCGAGGATCTGCCCCGTGAAAATCATGCACAGTACGCCGAACGAGTAGAAAAACACCGTCGACAGGCACATGGCGAACATCATGCCGGTCACGCGCGCGCTGCCGAAGCCGTTCGCGCCGAGCACGGCGGCGGTCAGCAGGATCGTCAAGACCTGCGGCGCGAGCTGGCAGCAGAGGCCGGAGAGGTAGTGCGTGACATACAGCGTCTCGCGCCGCGCGGAGAGCGCGTGCAGCCCGTTGGTCGCGCGCGGGCTCGTCAGGTACGAGAACACCGCCATCGCGAACAGGATGCCGAAGCAAAGCGCCATGAGATAGCCGCCCGTCACCGCGGTACCGAGCGCGTTGCGCTGTACGTTGAGCACCCTTTGCGCGAGGTCGCCGCTGTAGGCGTACCAATACCGGTTGCGGAGCGTCGTGAACTGGTCGAGCGGCAGCACCAGCAGCCAGATGAGCGTATAGCCCGCCGTCAGCGGCCAAAAGCGCTTGAGGTCGTGCAAAAAGACCGTTTTGTTAAAGTACGATGTCTCTGACCGCATAGTCAACGCCTCCCAACTCATAGATGAAGATTTCCTCGAGCGTCAGCGGCACCGCCTCCATGAAAACGGGGCGGTACGCCGCGAGCCGCTCCTCGATGTCGCTCTGCTTGCCGCGGAAAATGATGGTGTGCACGCGCCCGACCGCGCTCTCGTGCAGGACGGTCATGCCGTCCGGCATCGGCGGTTCGTCGCCGGGGAACACGACCTGCAGCTTGACCGTGTTGTCCTGCAGCTCGCTGAGGCTGCGTTCGAGCAGCACCCTGCCCTTGTTCATGATGCCGACGTGGTCGCACACGTCCTCCAGCTCGCGCAGGTTGTGGGACGAGACGAGCACCGTCGTGCCGCGCTCGCTCACGTCCTGCATGATGAGGCCCCAGACCTGCCGCCGCATGACGGGGTCGAGCCCGTCCACCGGCTCGTCGAGGATCAGGTAATCCGGCATGCAGCACATCGCCAGCCAGAACGCCGCCTGCTTCTGCATGCCCTTGGACATGCGGCGGATGGGCTGCTTTTCGTTCAGCTCGAACACGGTTTTGAGCTTTTCGTAGCGATCCATGTCGAATTGGGGATAAAAGCCTTTGTAATATGCCATCATGTCGCGGATGCTCGCCTGCATAAAATAGTACCAATCGTCGGGAATGGACGCGATGCGCGTCTTGACGGCGGGGTTCTCCCACACCGGCTTCCCGTCGACGGCGAGCGCGCCGCTATCCTGCCGGTACACGCCGGTCAGGTGGCGCAGCAGCGTCGTCTTGCCCGCGCCGTTGGGGCCGACGAGGCCGTAGATCGCGCCTTTCGGCACGGTGACTGTCGTGCCGTCGAGCGCATGAAAGCCGTCAAAGCTCTTGACGAGGTCTTGCACTTCAATCATGTTTCTCTCTCCTCCTTGCAAAGCGCCTCGATTTCGGATTGGCTCGTGCCCATAGCGCGCAGCTCCGCGGCGGTCTCGCGCAGCCTTTCGCTCAGCTCGCGCCGCCTCGCGTCGTCCGCCGCGCGTTCGCCGCGCACGGCGAAGCTGCCCTTGCCGGGCACCGACGCCGCCCAGCCCTCCGCCTCCAGCTCGTTGTAGGCGCGCTGGATGGTGTTCGGGTTGATGGCGAGCTGGCTCGCCAGATGCCGTACGCTCGGCAGCTTCTCGCCGTCGGCGATGGCGCCGCTGACGATCAGCCTGCGCAGGCCGTCCCTGACCTGCTCGTAAATGGGCCGCGCGTCGCGGTAGTTTAAGGTTATCAAGCGATCCGCCCCCTATCTGCCCATGAATACGGCAAAGAGTATACCGAACAGGACCGCGACGGCGATCCCATCCACGATCGGTGACACGCCAAATATCAGTGCAAGCATTCGGAATCCCTCCTCCGGCAGAACTGTACTAAGCGTATTAGTACAGTTAGGATAGCAGGGCGGCGGCGCTTTGTCAATCCTGTTATAAAAATCTTAAGAAACGCGCCGCAATTGTGAAAAACATAACGACGGCTTTCCTATTGACAAACAGGAAATATTCTGATATGCTCTTATAGAAATTTTTGAAGATTGACTTCAAAAATTTTAATGTAGAAACAAATTGGGAGTGACAAGCATTATGGACTTTCTGAACACGATCGAGCGGGCGCTCAACAGCTTTTTGGGCGGACCGATCGTCATGGCGCTGCTGGTCGGCGTCGGCGTTTATCTGAGCATTGCCATCGGCTTCCCGCAGTTTACGCGGTTCGGCTACGCGATGCGCAACACCATCGGCAAGGCGTTCAAAAAGAGTGAGGCAGGCAAGGGCGAGATCACGCCGTTTCAAGCGGTTTCCACGGCGCTTGCCTCCACCGTCGGCACGGGCAACATCGTCGGCGTCACGAGCGCGGTGGTCATCGGCGGCCCGGGCGCGGTGTTCTGGATGTGGCTGTCCGCGATCTTCGGCATGGTCACCAAGTTTTCCGAGGTGGCGCTGGCGGTCAAGTACCGCGAGCGCAACGACGTCGGCGACTGGGTCGGTGGCCCGATGTACTACATCAAGAACGGCATGGGCAAGAAGTGGAAGTGGCTCGGCACGCTGTTCTGCATCTTCGGCGCGCTGGCGGCGATGTTCGGCATCGGCAACCTGACGCAGATCAACTCCATCGCCGGCTCGGTCAACTCGGTCGTGCAGGCGTTCAACCCCGCCGCCGCAGATAAGGAGCGCACCATCAGCCTGATCGTCGGCATTATCATCGCGGCCTTTGTCGCGGTCGTTCTGATCGGCGGTATCAAGCGCATCGGTCAGGTGACGGAGAAGCTCGTCCCGTTTATGGCGGTCGTCTACATCATTGCGGCGCTGATCGTCGTCATCGCGCACGCGAACCGTATTCCGGCGGTACTCGGCTCGATCTTCGTCGGCGCGTTCAATCCCAACGCCGTCGTCGGCGGCGCGACGGGCGTCACGATGCGCCTCGCGATGACCAGAGGCATCGGCCGCGGCCTGTTTTCCAACGAGGCCGGCATGGGCTCCGCGCCCATCGCGCACGCCTCGACCTCCGAGCGCGATCCCGTCAAGCAGGGCCTTTACGGCATCTTCGAGGTGTTCACGGACACCATCGTCATCTGCACGCTGACGACGCTCGTCGTCCTCTGCGGCACGACGCCCGACTACGGCAACGCCTCTATGGCCGGCGTCATGACCACGGTGCAGGGCTTCGCCTCCGTGTTCGGAGAAAAAGCCGGCTCGATCCTGCTGTCGCTCGGTCTGCTGCTGTTCGCGACGTCGACCATTCTCGGCTGGGCGCTCTATGGCACGCGCTGCATCGAGTTTGTGCTCGGCCCGAAAGCGCGCCGCCCGTATGAGATTATCTTCTGCATCATGATCATCGTCGGCTCCGTCACCGCGCTGGAGACGGTCTGGAACTATGCGGACACGCTCAACAGCCTGATGATGATCCCGAACCTGATCGCGCTGTTGTTCCTCAGCCCCGTCGTCATCAAGATGGCGCGCGACTATTTCAAGGCGATCAAAAAGTGAGATTTGCGATAAAAGGGGGCGGACGCCCCCTTTTATTTTGCCATATCGCAAATTTTTTCTTTACAACGCGGGAAAACTGTGATAGTATCATCGGGCGCGTTTCAGACGCGAATCAAAACGAAGCGCCTCCGGCGCAGCTTCCCCGGCCTCGTTTGCGGACGGCCCGCCTGTCCCTGACGCAGCCGCGGGAGAATTTACGGAAAGGTGGAAAACAACCATGATGCTCAAAGACCAGAAGACCTCCATCATCGAGGCCAACCGTACCCACGAGAACGACACCGGCTCCCCCGAGGTGCAGGTTGCCATTCTCACCGAGCGCATCAACCAGCTCACCGAGCACCTCAAGCAGCACCCGCACGACAACCACTCCCGCCGCGGCCTGTACAAGATGATCGGTAAGCGCCGCAGCCTGCTCGACTACCTCATGAAGAAGGACATCGAGCGTTACCGTGCGCTGATCGCCAAGCTCGGTATTCGTAAGTAAAAGCAAACAGGGTGGCGGAGCGCACGCTCCGTCACCCTTTGCTGATATTCCCCGCATTTTGCCGGGAGCGGCGGCTTTTGTGTTTGAAACTGTGCCCGATTTTCGGACATGCTTTCAAATGCGAAAGCGCGCTCCCGAGTATGAAAATAAAGGAGCGACAACATGTCAACCATTATCACCAAGAGACAGTTCCCCAACTACCGCAAGTATGAGCTGGAAGTGGCGGGCCGCCCGCTGTTCCTCGAAGTCGGCAAGCTCGCCGAGCTCGCCAACGCCTCCGTCATGGTCGGCTACGGCGACACGCGCGTGCTGGTGTGCGTCACCGCCGCGCCGCGTCCCCGCGACGGCGTGGATTTCTTCCCCATGTCCGTCGATTTTGAGGAGAAGCTCTATTCCGTCGGCCGTATCCCCGGCAGCTTCAACCGCCGCGAGGGCCGTCCCGGCGAGAAGGGCATCCTGACCGCGCGCGTCATCGACCGCCCGATCCGCCCGCTGTTCCCCTATGACTTCCGCAACGACGTTTCCATCATGGCGACGGTCATGGCGGTCGACCACGACTGCTCGCCCGAGATCGCGGCGCTCATCGGCGCGTCCGCGGCGCTCGCCATCTCCGACATTCCCTGGAACGGGCCTGTCGGCGCGCTGAAGGTCGGCCTCGTCGACGGTCAGCTCGTGCTGAACCCGACGAGCGAGCAGCGCAAGGTCAGCGACCTCGACGTGACCGTCGTCTCCACCGGCAAGAAGGTCGTCATGATCGAGGCCGGCGCGAACGAGGTGCCGAACGACAAGATGCTCGCCGCCATCAAGCTGGCGCACGAGGAGAACCAGAAGCAGGTCGACCTCATCAACCGGATGGTCGCCGAGATCGGCAAGCCCAAGTTCGACTATCCGCACGCGGACTTCGATCAGGAGCTGTTCGACAAGATCTGCGCCGACTTCATGGACGAGGCGAAGGCCGCTATGGACACCGACGACAAGAACGTCCGCGAGTCCCGCTGGAACGAGATGATCGGCCATTGGCACGAGAAGTACCTCGCCGACCATGAGAACATGGACCAATATATCGAGGAGATCACCTACAAGCTGCAAAAGAAGATCGTCAAGGCGTGGCTGCTCGAAGGCCACCGCGTCGACGGCCGTGCGAAGAACGAGATCCGCCCGCTTTCCGCGGAGGTCGGCGTTCTGCCCCGCGTCCACGGCTCCGGCCTGTTCACCCGCGGCCAGACGCAGGTGCTCTCCGTCTGCACGCTCGACACGCTCTCGGCCAACCAGAAGCTCGACACCATCTGGGAGGAAACCGAGAAGCGCTATATGCACCACTACAACTTCCCCGGCTACAGCGTCGGCGAGGCGAAGCCCGCGCGCAGCCCCGGCCGCCGCGAGATCGGCCACGGCGCTCTCGCCGAGCGCGCGCTGCTGCCGGTGATCCCCTCCGAGGAGGAGTTCCCCTACGCGATCCGCGTCGTCAGCGAGGTCGTATCCTCCAACGGCTCGACCTCGCAGGGCTCCATCTGCGGCTCGACGCTGGCGCTGATGGACGCGGGCGTGCCCATCAAGGCGCCCGTCGCGGGCATCTCCTGCGGCCTCATTCAGGACGGCGACGACTTCACGACGTTCATCGACATCCAGGGCGTCGAGGATTTCCACGGCGAGATGGACTTCAAGGTCGCCGGTACGAAGAAGGGCATCACCGCCATTCAGATGGACCTCAAGAACGACGGCCTGACGATGGCGATCATCGAGAACGCGCTCGACATCACCTATGACGCGCGCTGCCAGATCCTCGACCAGGTCATGCTGCCCGTCATCAGCGAGCCGCGTCCCGAGGTCAGCAAGTACGCGCCGAAGATGATCACGATGCACATCGACCCCGACCGTATCCGCGAGGTCATCGGCAAGGGCGGCAGCGTGATCCAGAAGATCGTCGCCGACACCGGCGCGAAGGTCGATATCGACGACGACGGCACGATCCACATCGCTTCCCCGAACGCCGAGGCCTGCGACGCCGCGAAGAAGTGCATCGACGACATCGTGTTCGTCCCCGAGGTCGGCAAGCTGTACTACGGCCGCGTCGTGCGCCTGATGCAGTTCGGCGCGTTCGTCGAGATCGCCCCGGGCAAGGACGGTCTTGTCCACATCTCCCGCCTCGACAAGAAGCGCGTGGAGAAGGTCGAGGACGTGGTCACCGTCGGCGACATGATCTGGGTCAAGTTCATGGAGATCGACGAGAAGGGCCGCTGGAACCTGTCCCGCAAGGACGCCCTCATCGAGATCGAGGAGCAGCAGAAGGCTCAGCAGTAATTCATCAAAAAAGGGCGGGCAAAAGCCCGCCCTTTTCCTATGGAGGTGCCGGATAGTGGATACCATTGCGGCCATCGCTACCGCCAACGCGCCGAGCGCCGTCGGCATAGTCCGCATCAGCGGGGAGAATACGCTTTCCGTGCTTGACCGGCTGTTCGCGCCCGCAGGCGGCAAGCCCATGTCGGAGCAGCCCGCGCGGCGTATGGTCTACGGCGCGGTGCGCGACGCGCAGGGGCGCGTCGTTGACCGCGCGCTTGCCGTCTGGTTTGCCGCGGAGCACTCGTACACCGGCGAGGTCGGCGCGGAGCTCCACTGTCACGGCTCGCCCGTGGTGCTGCATGAGGCGCTTGCCGCCGCGTTCGCCGCGGGCGCGCGGCAGGCGAAGGCGGGCGAGTTCACGCAGCGGGCGTTTCTGAACGGCAAAATGGACCTCACCGAAGCCGAGGCGGTGGTCGATCTCATCGACGC
>JAFTGG010000134.1 GCA_017458025.1 Oscillospiraceae bacterium
CGTGTGGAAGGCGTTGCGCTGCTCGGGCGCGGACATGGGCGGCTCGGTGCGGAACACGGCGCTGATAACCTCCTCGTGCAGTTCGTCAGGCTTGTGCGCGTAATAGAGCGCATTGTAGATGTTGGCAGTGCGGTCGTCGAAAGCGGGGAAGAGGAAGCCCAACGCCGTGTTGTCAAGGATTGGGCCGCTGGAGGTGACGTGGAACTCGTTCACGTCGTAGAAGAAGCGCAGATCGGCGGTAGGCTCCTTGACCGGGCAGACGGCGCAGACGAAGTAGTTGAACACCTCGCTGGAAGCGTCGGCCTGCTCCTCGTCGTCCGAGCCGCGGTAGGGGACGTCGTAGGCGTCGGCGGCCAGCAGGATCACGAAGTTGCTCTGCTCAATGTTGAGCGAGGAGATGATGCGGCCGTACAGCTCGTCACGTGCTCTGTCGTCCTGACAGTGGGAGTCGCGCAGGCGCATCAGCATCTGATGTTCGGAGCTGTCCACGACCTGCTGCGTGGAGAACACGATGTCGATCAGGTTGCGGCCCATGGCGCCGGACAGGCACTTTTTGAGGCGGCCAAGGTAGATCTCGGCTTCCTCCTGCTTCATCATGCCGAGGGAGGAGTCGATATGCGCGACGATCTCCTTTTTGGTGTTG
Source organism: Oscillospiraceae bacterium (assembly GCA_017458025.1). Lineage (GTDB taxonomy): Bacteria > Bacillota > Clostridia > Oscillospirales > Oscillospiraceae > Hominicoprocola. Next base: position 644 of record JAFTGG010000134.1, read on the forward strand.
ACGAAGCAGCCGTAGATGCGGCTGATATTGCTTCTGTCCGCGCGGAAGCGGCGGCGCAGTTCGTTGATTTCTTTTTGGTTCATGAATACCTCGCGGATGAATAAAAAATGTATTACACAGAGCGCGATAACGCAGAAGACCCGCCAAGCCCATATTCAGGGCAATGGCGGGCTCTGTTTGACACAACCGATCAGTTCAGCGCGTCCTTGAGCGCCTTGCCGGCCTTGAACGCCGGAGCCTTGGAAGCGGCGATCTTGACGGGCTTCTTCGTCTGCGGGTTGACGCCGGTACGCGCGGGGCGGTTCTTGACCTCAAAGGTGCCAAAGCCGACGAGCTGCACCTTGTCGCCCGCCTTGAGCGCGTCCTCGACGGCGGCGGTAAACGCCTCCAGCGCCGCGCCGGCGTCCTTCTTGGTGAGTTCGCTCTTTTCCGCCATCGCGGCAATCAGTTCTGTTTTGTTCATGATGATCCTCCCAAAAGTATTTGCATAATGCAAGGGGCATTATGCCGATTTTCGCCAGAAATGTCAAGTGCGGATAGAGTCGAAGACACAGGTGACGCCATTTGTGTTGACTTACAAGATGATTTTACATATAATAGAGATGACAAAATCAAAAGGGGGACATGAAAATGGCAACCAGTACGATACGGCTCGACGACGGTGTCCGGGAGGAAACCACGCGGATCGCCGCAAAGATGGGCTTGTCCTTCAACGCTGTGATCAACATCATGGCGCGCAAATTCAATGCGGAGCAGGGCTTTCCGTTTCCGGTCAGGCTGGAAACGGCGGAGAAAACGGTGTTCGACCTCTCCTCGGACGAGTTTGAGCAGGCGTGCCGGCGGGCGGTCGCTGAGCGTGAGGCGGTGCCTGAGATGGAGTATGTGACGCGGCTCGATCAGGAGACCGGTAAGCTGATGAAGGTCTACGGGGACGGGAGGACGGAGTATGTCCTTGACTGAACCGAAAAAGAAGCCTCGCCTGCTGGTGATCGCGGGATCGAACGGCTCCGGCAAAAGCACGGTGACCAAAGGGCTTCCTCTCATCGGTCTGTATGTCAACGCGGACGAGATCAAGCGCGTATCCGGCTGCACCGATCTGGAGGCCGCGCAGGAGGCGGAGCAGCTCCGCGAGCTGCTTCTGGCGCGTGGAGCGGACTTCACGTTTGAAACGGTGCTGTCAACGGATCGCAACCTCTCATTGCTGCGGCGGGCGAAGGAGGCGGGTTATGAGATATGCGCCGTGTTTGTTCTGACGAGCGACGTTGAGATCAACGTGCGCCGCGTACAAGAGCGCGCTGCGGCGGGCGGCCATGACGTGCCGGAGGATAAAATCAGAAGCCGCTATACAAAATCGCTCCAGAATCTCTCTCCGCTGGTTCGGATAGCGGACAAGACGCGCGTTTTGGATAACAGCGGAGCGGAGCCGCGCCTGATCTGCGAGGTGGAGGGCAACGCCGTGCGGATCTGGGACAATGACGTTTGGACAAAGAGCGCGATCCTGCGCCTGTTGGAAAAACGAGATTGACCGAAATCGTTGGGGGATATGCCTATGACCGAGCTTTCAACGCTCCAGATCCGCTTCAACGCTCCGTTGATTCTGGGTTTCGCAATGGTATCGCTTGCGGCACTGGTTCTGGATAGTCTGACGAGAGGCGCGGCGAACCGGCGTCTATTCAGCGTTTACCGCTGCTCGCTTTATGACCCGCTGGCGCTTGTGCGCTTCTTTACTCATGTGCTTGGACATACGAGTATCGAGCATTACATGGGGAATATGCTGCTGCTTCTGCTCATCGGCCCGTCGCTGGAGGAGCGGTACGGCGCGGGCGTACTGGCGGTCTGCATCGCGGTCACGGCGCTTGTGACGGGGCTGGTGGAGTTCCTGTTCTTCCCGAGGCATTCGCTGCTCGGTGCGTCCGGCGTCATCTTTATGATGATTGTGCTCACGTCCTTCACCGGCGCGGAGCGCGGCGTGATCCCCGTGACGCTGATCGTCGTGACGGTGCTGTACCTCGGACGCGAAATTGTGAACGGTATGACCGACAAGAGCAACGTCTCCCAGCTCGCGCACATCGTCGGCGGCGTCTGCGGGCTGGTTTTGGGGTACCTGCTGCATATTCGATAGGGCCTGCGTTTTCCGCTTGCGGAAGTGGTCGAGAAGCATCATTTCATAGAAAGAATATGCACTGAGTTCTTTGTGAAATTTTGTAGAGACTTGATTTTGAACCCTTTTTGGTAAAATAATAAACG
>JAFTGG010000016.1 GCA_017458025.1 Oscillospiraceae bacterium
AACCTCAACGCAGACAATCGAACTTGGGCGAGAGGTCGAAGCAGCATACGACACCCTACACAATTCACTGAGCCGTGAGCAGCAACGGCTGCTCCTGCGATTCGTCGACGCCGAGAACCGCTTTCATGACGAAGAAAAGCTGAACAGCTTCTTCTCCGGATTCCGTCTGGCAGACGGCAGCCACCGCGAGCTGGACACGATTCCGCCATATTCCTATGAGCAAGAGGACGAGGACAGGGCGCGGGAGATATTCAAACAGGAAAAAGCAGAGGAATAAGAAGCCACACACAAGGATGGGACGGCAGCGCCGCCCTGTCCGTTTTCGTCTTTCCAGCCGTTTTCATGCCGCAATCGAGCCCAGAGGTCGATGCTGTGCGCCAAAATCGCCGTGTTGCCCTTTTCAAAAATTAGGTTCGATAAACGCCCCATTTTCGACGAACACGTTCCCCATGTGCGGCAGAATACTGTCTTTTTTCTCCGAATTTTACAGTCTTTTGATTCGTCGCCCTTTTTCGCCCATGCCACAGCGTCTGATAGCGCCGCTCGGCGCAGGAGATGGCGCGGTACAGCGAGATTAACACAAATCTCGTTCCAATCATGGCAATTGCCTCTATCGCTCCCATACTGCTCCTCCTCTGCCATATCCTTCTGCGCTATTTCCCCTTATATAGCATAGTGGTCAACAGTAGTCAATCGCAAAAATATATTCGCAACTTTTATAGTTCAAAACCTCTCCAAAATCTAAATTTCAGAGAGGTTTTGGTATGCCCGACAGGATTCGAACCTGCGACCTTGTGAGTCGGAGTCACACGCGCTATCCAACTGCGCCACGGGCACATATTCACTTTTCCGCCCACCACGGGCAAGAGCCTATTTCCAAATTTAGTAGTCAAATAGTAGTCAAAGACGGGCGTTCCCGCCCCCTGTAAATCCCGTCAGCCCAGACGCCAAGCGGCTTTGCGGCAGTATCGCTACTGTAAAGGTCAGAAACGTCGGAGTCTGACACTCTATCCAGCTGAGCTACGGGCGCATATTGCGGTTGCGGCTTGACATAGTATAGCAAAACTTTTGCGCGAAGTAAAGCAGAATTTCCCAGCGAAAAAGATTGTTAAAAAAGTTGACAAGTCATGTAGGATATTCTACAATGGAAAAAATGTCGAAGTGAAAGAAGGCGCCTCATGAAGAAACAGCATATTTCCGACGCGGTGATCCGGCGCCTGCCACGCTACTACCGCTATCTGGACGAGCTCCACTCCCGCGGCATCGTGCGCATTTCGTCGAGCATGCTCGGCAAGCGCATGGGTATCACCGCCTCGCAGATCCGGCAGGACCTGAGCTGCTTCGGCGAGTTCGGGCAGCAGGGCTACGGCTACAACATCATGGAGCTGCGCGCCGAGATCGGCCATATTCTCGGCGTGGACGAGCAAAACCGGCTCATCATCATCGGCGCCGGACACCTCGGCCACGCGCTGCTGCAAAACTTCGACTTCGCTCAGGCCGGCTTTCGGCTCGACACCGCGTTCGACGTTTCCGAGGCATTGATCGGCACGGAGGTCAACGGCGTCGCCATTCGTTCGATGGACGAGCTGGACGGCTACTGCGCCGCGGTCCGCCCCGCCGTCGCGGTGCTGACCGTGCCGAAGTCCGCCGCGCAGGAAATCGCGGACCGGCTTGCCGCGCTCGGCGTCAGCGGGCTTTGGAACTTTACCAACGTGGAGCTGTCGGTCGCCGAGCATGTATTCGTCGAGAACGTGCACTTTGCCGACAGCCTGCTCACACTGAGTTATCGCATCTCAAAGAAATCCGAAGCGGAGAATGAATCATGAAAAAACGCACCGTACTTCTATCCATACTCCTCGCCGCCGCGCTGTTCCTCGGCTGGGCGTCCGCGGCGGGCGGCGACGCGGGCGATCCGCTGATCTCGCTCGACTATCTGCAAAGCGTCTTCGCGCCCAAGGCGGAAAAGGCGATGCAGGAGAAGCTGAACGCCGCCGGAAAAGCCGTCTACGCCACGGCGGAGACAACGTGGCATGAGACGGTCGCCGCGGCGGAGGCCGCCGCCGGCGCGGAGCGCGCGAATACCTGGACGGAAACCCGGCTCAAGCAGGGCGACATTCTGTCCGGTCTCACCGGCACGCAGGTCATGCTGCTCGCGGGCGGCGTTTCGGCGCAGTTCTCCACCGGCGCCATTGTCGACGTGACGGACGGCACGGAGCTTCCCTCCGGCGGCGAATTGAAAATGCGGCACCGCTATATGGTCGCCGAGGACACGACGGCGCTGTTCACGACGATCTCGCGCACGGCGGTCGTCGAATACTGCGGCGACTATCACTTCACGCTCTCCGGCACTTCGCCCGATTACAACGTCATGGCGTCCGCGCTCAAGACGCTGTCGCTCCTCAAGGGTACCGGCGTGGGTTACGGCGAGGGCTTTGAGCTTGAGGTGACGCCCACGCGTATTCAGGCGCTCATCATGCTCATTCGCATGCTGGGCGAGGAGGACGCCGCGCTTCAATGCGCGTCCCCCGCGCCGTTCCGCGACATTCCCGACGATTATTGGGGCCGCGCTTACATCGCCTATGCCGCCGAAAAGGGCTACACCAACGGCGTCGAGGACAACCTGTTCGCGCCCGACCGCGCCACGAACGCGGGCATGTACATTGAATTTATTCTGCGCGCGCTGGGCTACAGCGACACGACGCAGACCGATATCACCACCGCCGCGGCGCGGGCGCAGAACGTCGGCGTCCTCACGAGCGGCGAACGCGCCGTGCTGGAAACGAACGCGTTCCTCCGCGCGGACGTCGCCTATCTCTCCTGGTACGCGTTGGACGTGCCGGTGGCGTCGGACATGCAGCCGCTGCATCAAAAGCTGGAAAGCGCCGGCGTATTCACCGCTTCCGACTATCAACGCGCCAAGTCGCTTGTCGCTTCCCCGCGCCTGTAAGCACCCTTTCCCGCGCACCGCATACTATGGATTGAGACCGCCAAGGGGCTGTCTCGGGGCGTACGCCCATATCTTCATAGGAGGTTGCGCTATGTACAACAACAATTGCTTTGGCGGCAACAGCTGCTGCTGGATCATCATTCTGATTCTGATCCTGCTGCTCTGCAACGGCAACGGCTTCGGCTGCGGCTGCGGCAACAACAACGGCGGCTGCGGCTGCTGAATTACACAAAGGGCTCCGCGCAAAAGCGCGGGGCCCTTTTCCTTATTTACCCTAAATAATCGCCCTTCAAAAGGGAAATCGCACCATGCTCCCGCCCATAATCATCAACATGTTTTTGCAAAACATATTCGACTAGGCCTTGTCTGAAAAATGGACAATGTGACCAACGGCGAGGAGTTTTTCGTCAGGCAAGGCCGATCTGACGCGGCAATACTCTGTGTATTGCAAGGGAAATTGCCGCAGCATGGCGGAAAAAGGCCCGCTGGAGGAAATTGAATCGGCAGATCGGCGATCTTTTTCCTTGCAAACCTCCGCACTCTATGCTAAAATAGATAAAATCTGCCCGGAAAGGACATAACGCTATGGAATTTCTGTCTGACAAGCCTCTTCTGATTACCGACACCATTCTCCGCGACGCGCACCAGTCGCAGGCCGCGACGCGCATGACGCTGGAGGACATGCTCCCCGCGTGCGAGGTGCTCGACTCCATCGGCTACTACTCGCTCGAGTGCTGGGGCGGCGCGACGTTCGACGCCTGCATGCGCTTCCTCGACGAGGACCCGTGGGTCCGCCTGCGTACGCTGCGCGCGCATCTGCCGCACACCAAACTGCAGATGCTCTTCCGCGGCCAGAACATTCTCGGCTATAAGCACTATGCCGACGACGTTGTCGATATGTTCTGCGCAAAGTCGATCGAGAACGGCATCGACATCATTCGCATCTTTGACGCGCTCAACGATATCCGCAACCTTGAGCAGGCGATCACGTCCACCAGAAAGTACGGCGGACACGTTGAGGCGACGCTCTCGTACACGATCTCTCCGATCCACAACGAGGACTATTTCGTCGACCTCGCCAAGCAGCTCGAACAGATGGGCGCGAACTCCATCTGCATCAAGGATATGGCGAACCTGCTGCTGCCGATGGACGCCTATTCCCTCGTCAAGCGCCTCAAGGAGACGGTGAGCATTCCGATCCACCTCCATACCCACAACACCACCGGCACGGGCGACATGGTCAACCTCATGGCGGCGTACGCGGGCGTCGATATCGTCGATTGCGCGCTCTCCCCGCTCGCGAACGGCACGAGCCAGCCCGCGACCGAGTCGCTGGTCGCGACGCTGCAGGGCACGCCGCGCGACACCGGCCTCGACCTCGGCAAGATGAGCGAGGCGGCGGCGCACTTCCGCAAGGTCGCGCAGCGCCTCAAGAGCACCGGCGCGCTCGATCCGAAGGTGCTCAACGTCGACACGAACACGCTGCTCTATCAGGTGCCGGGCGGCATGCTCTCAACTCTCCTGTCGCAGCTCAAGCAGGCGAACGCCGAGGACAAGTATTACGACGTGCTCGTCGAGATCCCCCGTGTGCGCGAGGACTTCGGCTATCCCCCGCTGGTCACGCCGTCCTCCCAGATCGTCGGCACGCAGGCGGTCATGAACAGTCTGACCGGCGAGCGCTACAAGATGATCCCGAAGGAGTCCCGCGGCATGCTCAAGGGCGAGTACGGCA
>JAFTGG010000135.1 GCA_017458025.1 Oscillospiraceae bacterium
AAAAGAAAGAAATGGTTTCAAGCTTCCGTAGAAAGAAAAGACGCTCTTGCATATCGACGCGGTCTGCCGGTGTTTCCGGCGCCCCTCGTCGATACGGACTGCCTCGATTTCCGCTTGCCTCTCCGGTCTTTCCAAACGAGGCGCTGTGCCTCGATTTGTTTGCGCCTGCCTTGGGCGGTTTGACGGGGTGGCGCCGGTGTGGTATAATCAGTTCCGCAAATCCGGGATTTACAGAGGAGATCATACAAATGATAGAACTTGAAGATTTTAACAAAGTTGATATGCGCGCCGGCACAGTTATTGATGTGAAAAGCAATAAGAAGTCTCGCAATCCCGCATATGTAGTGAGTATTGACTTTGGCGAAGAGCTTGGCATTAAAAAATCTTCCGCACAAATAACGGCGCTCTATCGGCCGGAGGATCTAATCGGCAAGCAGGTCATTTGCTGTATAAATCTGATGCCTATGCACATCGGCTCGGTCAAGAGCGAAGTGCGGATACTTGGTACGGAGTCAGAGCAGGGAGTTGTCCTTTTGCGTCCCACTGAGAAAGTAAGAAATGGTGATCGTGTGTTCTGACAAATTGCAGTTGTGGCGCCCGTATAGGCGCGACAAAACGAGGTGCAACATCTCATTCGGAAGAAGCGGAGCGGCAAGCGGAAATCGAGAAGCAAAGTATCGCAAGGAGCGCCGGAAAAAGCGGCGCAGCAAAGCAAAATCGCGGAAAGGAAGTCCGGAAACCTGCGGTTTCTGGCGGCCTTTTGGCGACTTTTCCGGCGGCGGAAAAGTCACTCCGCCCGCAGGCGGAATATCCCGCAAACAGTTAAGGAGTTATGAAACATGGGTTTATTCGACAAAGCCCCAGCGCCGTCCGAGGCGCCCGAATTTATCGAGGTCGGCCAGATCGTCAATACGCACGGCGTGCGCGGCGAGGTCAAGGTCCAGCCCTGGGACGTGAGCGCCGAGACGCTCTGCACGTTCAAGACGTTTTATATGGACGGCACGCCGTTCCGCCCGCTGAGCAAGCGCGTGCACGGCGACATGGCGCTGATGACGCTGCCTGAGGTCACGGATATGAACGCCGCGGCGGCGCTCAAGGCCAAGGTGCTGTCCGTCAAGCGCGCGGACGTGCGCCTGCCGAAGGGAGAATACTTCGACGAGGAGCTCGTCGGCATGAACGTGTTCAACTACTTCCCGCACACCTACGTCGGCACCGTCGCCGAGGTGCTCTCGTATCCCGCGCACAAGCTCTACCGCGTCAAGGGGCCGGAAAAGACCTATCTCATTCCGGCGGTCAAGGACATCTTCGTCACCGACGTCGACACGGGCAGGCGCGAGATCACCGTCCACATGATAGAGGGGCTCGAAACCGATGAGAATTGACATCATGACGCTGTTTCCCGAGTCGGTAGACGCGATGCTGAACGTCAGCATTTTGGGCCGCGCGCAGGAGCGGGGCTGCATCGCGATACAAACGCACCAGATACGCGCGTACACCACCAACAAGCAGATGCAGGTCGACGACTATCCCTACGGCGGCGGGCGCGGCGCGGTCATGCAGGCCGACCCGCTCTACCGCTGCCACGCCGACATCGTGGAGAAGCACGGCGCGGGACGCACGATCTATCTTTCGCCCTGCGGACGCGTGTTCACGCAGGCGGTCGCGCGGGAGCTGAAGGAGAGCTGCGACCACCTGATCCTCGTCTGCGGGCACTACGAGGGCGTCGACCAGCGGTTCCTCGACGAGTGCGTGGACGAGGAGATATCTATGGGCGACTTTGTCGTCACCGGCGGCGAGATCCCCGCGATGGCGCTGACCGACGCGGTGTGCCGCATGGTGCCTGGCGTGCTGCCCGAGGAGGAGTGCTTCACCGAGGAGTCGCATTGGGACGGGCTGCTGGAGTACCCGCAGTATTCGCGCCCCGACGAGTGGCACGGCCGAAAAGTGCCCGATGTGCTGCTGTCGGGCCACCATGAGAACGTGGCGAAATGGCGGCGCAAGGAGAGCTGGAAGCGCACGATGGCGCGCCGCCCCGACCTCTGGGCGCAGTTCGACGAGAGCAAGCTTACGACCAAGCAGGAGCGCAGGCTGCTCGCGGAGGCGAAGGCGGAGCTTGAAGAAGAAGCGCAGCAGGGCAGATGAACAGGGAATCAAGCAAATTGAACAGTCCGGCGCGCGGCATCATGCTCGGCGTCACGACGCTTGGAAGCGCCGGCTGCGCGCTGTTCGGCGCTTTATACGCGCGGCGGGACGCGGGGTGGCTGCTGTCCTGCGCCGTCACCTGCGGGCTTTTCGCATATCATATGCTGATACGTTTCCTTGCCCCTGTAATTATTACGGCAATCTCCGGAAAAAGCTATGACGTGCAAAGCAGATGGTTCCGTCCCAAACCGTGGGAAGCTCCGCTCTATGACTTTTTGCGCGTCAAGAAATGGAAGTCCCGCGTGCCGAGCTACGACCCCGGCGAGTTTTCAATGAAGCTGCATACCCTTTCGGAGATCGCCAACAATATGTGCCACGCCGAGGCGGTGCATGAGCTGATCGCGCTTTTGAGCTTTTCGTCGCTTCTGTTCGCGGTTCCGTTTGGAGACTTTGCCGTATTTTTGATCACCGCGCTGCTCGCCGCCGCGATCGACTGCGTCTTTGTCGTCGTCCAGCGGTATAACCGGCCGCGCGTGGTAAGGCTGATGGAGCGCAGAGCGGCGAAATAATTCCGGCTTGACAATCTCGAATATCGAGGTTATACTGCAAGCATAAACCTCGATATTCGAGATAAGGGGGCGTGATTGGTGCCGAGAGAGAAATTTCACACGCTGACGGAGCAGATGTTCTATATTCTGCTGTGCTTGCAGAGCGAGCGCTGCGGCATGGATATCCTCGACCTCGTTCCCGCGATGACAAGCAGGCGCGTGAGCGTGGGCTCCGGCACGCTGTACGACCTGCTGGAGCAGTTCGCGGCGGCGGGCATGATCCGCGAGACGAAGCGCGAGGGGCGGCGGCGCAGCTATATTCTGACCGACGCGGGACGGCGGCTGCTGGAGCGCGACTACCAACGTATCCGCGCGCAGGCGGCGGATTATGAGCGCATGACGGGAGGGAGGAACGCGACGTGAGAGAAAAACTGCGGAAGGTCGCCGTTTACAGCTTTTTCGACCACACGCACATCGAGGCGGGGCTGGAGCGCATGGCGCGCAAGGGCTGGATGCTGGAAACGCTCGGGAACTACCTTTGGACCTATCGCCGCGCTGAGGAGCGGGAGCTGCATTTCACCGTTTCCTACGCGCCCAAGGCGTCGGCGTTCGATCCGGACCTGACGGAGCAGCAGCGGGAGTTCATCGCTTTCTGCGAGCGCACGGGCTGGCAGTTTGTCGCGGCGAACGCGCAGCTACAGGTGTTTTGCAACGAGCGGCGGGACCCGGTGCCCATCCACACCGACCCGGTGCTGGAGCTGGAAACGCTGCACAAGGCGGCGAAGCGGGCGTATATCCCGTCGTACTGCGTGCTGCTGGCAATCGCGCTGCTCCAGCTCGGCCTGCTTGTCGCGGGCATGATCCGCGATCCGATCCGGCAGCTCGCGAGCATCTCGTCGGGGGCGGGCATCTTCGCATGGCTGGTGCTGGCGGTACTGACCGTGTGCGAGCTGGGCGTGTATTTCCTCTGGCGCAGACGCGCGCTGAAAGCGGCGGAGTACGGCGAGTTTCTGGCGACGCCTAACCTGACGCGCCTCCAGCATATCATATTGGCGCTGGCATTTCTCGATGCCGCATATCTGTCGCTGTCCCTCGTGGTTTCCAACGATATGCTGCTGCTGGTTTGCATATTGGTCGCGTGGGTATATGCCGCCATTGTGGTGGCGGGCGTCAACCTGACGAAAAACCTGCTCAAGCGCAAGGGCGCGTCGCGCGGCGTCAACCGCGCGGTGAC
>JAFTGG010000136.1 GCA_017458025.1 Oscillospiraceae bacterium
CAGGAAAAATTCGGCATCGCCGTGGAGCCGGAGTGGCCGCTGCTCTGTTCGGTGGCCCGCCTTGTCGAGCAAAAGGGCATCGAGCTCATTAAGGAGATTTTGCCCAGCCTCATGAAAATGGGCGCGCAGCTCATCGTATTCGGGCAGGGCGAGCAGCAGTACGTCGACTATTTCAATTGGGCGCGCGGCCAATGGCCGGACCAGCTGGGCTTCTCCGGCGACTTTACGGAGCAGACGGCGGCGGAGCTTTTCGCCGGCGCGGATATGTATCTCATGCCCTCGCGTTTCGAGCCTTGCGGGCTTTCGCAGATGATGGCGATGCGCTACGGCACGGTGCCCATCGTTCACGAGACCGGCGGGCTTAAGGATTCCGTGCGCCCGTACAGCGATTTTGACGGCGTGGGCGACGGCTTTTCGTTCGTCAACTACAGCGGCAAGGCGCTCTACCTCGCTATTCAGGCGGCGGTCAGGCTCTACTTCGGGGACGCGGACACGTTCCGCCTGCTCGGGGACCGCTGTATGACAAAGGACCTGTCGTGGACCAAGAGCGCGGGCATCTATAATAAGATGTACGGCGACATCGTCGACGCCGGCTCCGAAGACGGCGAGCTGTCGTTCGAGGCGGCGTTTGAGGAGATCAAGAAGGACTACGAGACGCTTTTTGCCGAGTTCCGCAAAAAGCATGGCGCGGAGCTGCCCGACGGCTACCGCCGCGTGGTGCAGATCCAGATATTGGGACGCGGCGCGGGCGTGTTCTACGCGGAGTTCCGCAAGGACGGCGTCGACGTCGTCCCCAGCAACTACAATGACGCGGACGCGTTTATCGCCGCGAGCTTCGACAACCTGCGCGGCATGGCGAACGGCACGGTCTCGGCGGATAAGCTGTTCATGAACGGACAACTGCACGTCGAGGGCAACGTGTCCAAGGGCGCGGAGCTGCGGCGGCTGCTGTTTCCGGCACGCAAGCGGCGGAAACAGGCGGAGAACGCGCGGTAAGGCGGAAAGGAGGGCTTTCAAATGGCGATCGTGGTAGTTGGCGCGGTATTTGTGGACATCAAGGGCTTTCCCGACGACCTCTACAACCCCACCGGCAGGAACGCCGGACGGGTGGAGACGGTGCACGGCGGCGTGGGCCGCAATGTGGCGGAGGACATCGCCAACGTGGAGCTGCGCCCGAAGTTCGTGAGCATGGTGGACGACACCGCCTCCGGCGCGGAAGTGCTGCGCAAGCTCGGCAAGCACAAGGTCAACACCGACTATGTGCTCACAAAGCCGGACGGCATGGGGATCTGGCTCGCCGTATTCGACAACACGGGCGACCTCGCCGGCTCGATCTCCAAGCGTCCGAAGATGGACCCGCTCGTCGACCTGCTCGACGCAAGGGGCGATGAGATCTTCTGCGACGCGGACAGCATCGTGGTCGAGATCGACATGGAAAAGGAGATCATCAAGCGCATTTTCCACTACGCCGAGAAGTACCGCATCAAAGTCTTCGCGGTGGTGTCGAACATGGTCATCGCCTCGCAGCGGCGCGACTTTTTGCAGTCCATCGACTGCTTCGTGTGCAACGTGCAGGAGGCGGGGATCCTGTTTGTGGACGACTTTACCAGGATGGAGCCGGAGGAGCTGGCGGAGGAAATCTACCAGCGCGTTGTCAAGGCGAATATTCCGTCTATGGTCGTCACGATGGGCAGCCGCGGCGCGGTCTACGTCAGCAGGGACGGCGACCGCGGCTACTATCCGCCCGAGGCTGTCACAGTCCGCGACACTTCCGGCGCGGGCGACGCGTTCTGCGCGGGTGTCGCCGTGGGGCTGACCTACGGCAAAACGCTGCGCGAATCGGTGAAAATCGGCACGCATCTCGCCGCGTCGGTCATCACCGTGTCGGAGAGCACTTGCCCGCGCTTTCTGCCCAAGGAGCTGGGGCTCGATATCGAGGTCGCGGAATAAAGCACATATTCTTGGCGGCTTTTGAGAAAATAGGACAAAACGGCGCGGGAGGGCGAAGCACATGTCCGGAGGCAGAAGCGAACGGCGAAGCCGGACCAAAAAATACAACCCCGACGCGCCCGCGGCGCGGACGGCGGACCTGCTGGCAAAGGCGTGGGACGCCGCGGAGAAAGACCGCTCGGACACATGGCGTCTCGCGGGGCAGTATCACCGCGCCGTTTTATCGCGCCTGCGCAATCTGCGGGGAGCGAAACGCCTGCGCATGACGCAGGCGTCCGGCTGGCTCAACGAGTTCCTCGCGTTGGAGCAGCGCTGCGACAGCAAGCGGCTGCCGGAAATTTTCAAGAATTTCCTGCGCGCCGGCGGCTTTCTCGCGGAGAATCCCGACGGCATGATGACGCGGCATATTTTGGAGCGGTACCCTTACGTTTTGCGCGCCGCCGCGGCACAGGCGGCGGCGGACTTTGCCGCCGCTCAGCCCGAGGCGGATCTGGACGCGCTGCTCAAGCGCAGGAACTTTCCCGCGCAGCAGCTGCTCAGCGAAGGGCTCGGCGCGGTGTGGTCGGTGTGGTATGTACCGCAGGCGATCCGCTCCAGCCTCAAGCTGCTGCTGGCGCTGAACCCGAAGGACGAGTATCCCGAGGCGCGCGCCATGCGCCGGCGCTTTATCATTCATCTCGGCGGCACGAACACCGGCAAGACCTACGCGGGCTTCCAGCGATTAAAGACCGCGCCGACGGGCGTGTATCTCGCGCCGCTGCGCCTGCTCGCGCTCGAAGCGCAGGAGACGCTGCTCGACGCGCGCGTCGATTGCAGCCTGACCACCGGCGAGGAGGAGGATATCCGCGAGGGCGACACGCACGTCGCCGCGACGGCGGAAAAGCTGGATTTGAAGGCCCGCTACGACGTGGCGGTCATCGACGAGTGCCAGATGATCGCCGACCGCGAACGCGGCTATGCCTGGACGCGCGCCATCTTGGGCGTGCAGGCGCCCGAGATACACCTTTGCGCCGCGCCGCAGGCAAAGCAACTGCTGATCCGCCTGATCGAGAGCTGCGGCGACAGCTACGAGGTGGAGGCGCACAAGCGGCAAACGCCGCTCATCTGCATGTCGCATACGGTGGACTTCGACCACGTCCGCCCCGGCGACGCGCTCATTTCGTTCTCCAAGGTCGGCGTGCTCAGCGCCGCCGAGGATCTGCGCGCGGCGGGCAAGGAGCCCGCCATCATCTACGGCGCGCTGCCCTACGCGACGCGGCGGCGGCAGATGGACGGCTTTCTCGACGGGAACACGGAGTATGTTGTCGCGACCGACGCGATCGGCATGGGGCTGAACCTGCCGATCCGGCGCATTTTGTTCATGGAGACGGAGAAGTTCGACGGCGTGGAGCGGCGTGAGCTGAAGCCGGAGGAAATACAGCAGATCGCCGGCCGCGCGGGGCGCTTCGGCATGTACGACAAGGGCTTTGTCGGCGCGATGGAAAACCTCGCCGCGATCCGCGCGGGGCTCGATACCGTCGTGCCGCCGCTGCAGTACGCGGTGCAGGGCTTTTCCGACCTCGTGCTGTCGGTGGACTTCGACCTGCTCGAAGTGCTCACCGAGTGGAGCAAGATGCCCGCCGTTGAGCCGTACCGCAAGCTGGACATCTCCCGCTATCTCTCCATTATCTCTAAAATGCGCGACAAGGGCTTCCTGCTCACCAAGGAGCAGGAGCTGCGCGCGGCGAATATCCCGTTCGACGAGACAGAGGACGCGCTGCAGGAGCTGTTTTTCACATTCCTGCGCCGCTGGCAGCAGGGCGAACCGATCGAACAGCCGGCGCTGCAAACAGACGGCGCGCCGACGCTGCCGGAGCTGGAGCAGTATTACCGCAAGCTCGATCTGTATTTTTCCTTCGCCAAGGCGTTTGACTGTCCGGTGGACGCGGACAAGCTCTACGATACCCGCGAGCGCGTGGCGGAGGAGATCAACGATATCCTGATTTACCGCCTGCAAAACAATATCCGCTTTTGCGAGCGCTGCGGCAGGGCGCTGCCGCTGCACCATCACGGGCGGCTGTGCGACGCGTGCTACCGCCGCGAGCGGCGGAGCGCGGGCGGGAAAAAAGGAAGGTGAGCGCGATGACGCAAGGGAACGGGCGCCCGCAGGTGCTGCTGCTCGGCAACGGCGTAAACCGCGCGTTCGGCGGCGGCTCATGGGGCCGGCTCATTCGCGATATCTCCTGCAACGGCTCTTTGCCGGAGGACTGCGTCCTGCATTTGCCGATGCCGCTGCGCGCGATCCTCGTCACCGGCGATACGGTGGGCGCGCAGTTGCGTCAGGCGGGGGATATCCTTTACGGCAAGCTGGGCGATCCGGGGCATGTGGACATGCTCCGCCGCCTGCTCGAAATGGATTTCGACCATATTCTGACGACAAATTTCAGCTATGAGCTGGAACAGGCGGCGCAGCCCGATCTGCAGCTCAGCGACCAGACGCTGCGCCACATGATGCGCCACACCGACGCGCGGCGCCAGGCGGAGGCGAAGTATCTCTTTTATACATACGGCGACCTTGCCTGGCAGGGCCACCGCACAAAGGTCTGGCATATCCACGGCGAGGGCAGGAAGCCGGACAGCATGATTTTGGGCCATTATTACTACGCGAACCTGCTGGAGAAGATATCGACCTACGTCAAATCGGAGGGCGCGCGCTGGCGGCGCGAGCAGGAGCGCGGCGAGACGCCGCGCATCAAAAGCTGGGCGGACGCGTTTTTATTTGGCGACGTGTATGTGCTGGGCTTTGGCTTCGACGTGTCGGAGTTCGATCTCTGGTGGCTGCTCAACCGCAAAAAGCGCGAGCAGGCGGAGACCGGCAAAACCTGGTTTTTCGCGCCGGAGGAGCTGTCGGAGGAGAGCGGCATCAACGAAAAAGAGGAGCTTTTGAAGGTCCTCGGCGTCGAGGTGCGCCACTGCGGCATGGGCCGCGCCCACGGCGACCCGCTTGAGCGCAGCCTCGGCTTCCGCGCGTTCTATGAGCGCGCAATGGACGAGATCGAAGCGCTCATGCGCGAGCGCCGCGTGTGACGCGTTTTGCGTACCGGTTATCGAGAAGTGCGTATTCAACGGGACAATCAAAAACAGGACCGGCACGATTCCCTGACCAAAGCGCCGATCCCGAAGCTGATCCGGACGCTTGCGGCGCGGCCCATCGTGCGGCGGGAGCTGCGGAGCATGCCGCCCGACCGTGCGCGGGATCAGCAGGCGTCATAGGGCAAGAAAGGGTGGAACGGCAATGCATATTCCGAAAAGCGCGACGCAGGAGATCGGTATCCTGACATTTGAGCAGGCGCGCGAGCACCGCGCGGGGAGCGCGGCGTACGACAGGGAAAAGTGGCTCTATATCCCCGATTTCTACTCCGAATACCGTTATATCCTCGGCACGGCGGGCAACCGTCCGCTGATTACGATCGGCGTCAACCCGTCGACCGCCGCGCCGGACGAGCTGGATAACACGCTCAAGTCGGTGGAGCGCATCGCGCGCCACAACGGCTTTGACTCGTTCATCATGTTCAACGTCTACGCCCAGCGCGCCACGCGGCCGGACGATATGGACGCGGAGCTCAACGAGGCGCTGCACGCGGAGAACATGAACGCGTTCCGCTGGGCGCTCGCGCGCTGCGACGGCGCGCCGTCGGTCTGGGCGGCGTGGGGCGCGGTCATCGAAAAGCGCGGCTACCTGAAGCGGTGCGTGCGCGACATGGTCGCGGAGGGCGAGCGCCGCGGCGCGCGGTGGTATATGGCGGGGAAGCCGTCCAAGGCGGGGCATCCGCATCACCCGCTGTACCTGCGCAAGGATACGCGGGTCGAGCCGTTCGACGTGCGTACATATCTCGAAGCTTTATAAAGCGAACGGGGAGGGCCGCGGCCCTCCCTGCATTGACAGCGGCGGGGAAAGCGGGTACAATATCGGAGTACCTTTATACTATTATGCCACTAAAACAAGACATTCCTTGC
>JAFTGG010000137.1 GCA_017458025.1 Oscillospiraceae bacterium
CGGCGACGCCGTTTCGCTGCGCGACGTTGCGCTGGCGCGCGCCGCCGTCGCCATCGGCAGCGAGGGCAGGGGCCTGAGCGGCGAGATGCTCGCGCTGGGCGGCAAGACGGTGAAGATTCCCATGAGCGAGCGCTGCGAGTCGCTCAACGCGGCGACCGCGGCGGCGGTCGTGCTGTGGGAGATGTATCAATAAGAAAGGGGGCGTCGGGGTGTCGGGAACCAAATATTGGGTGTGGCTGAGCGAGTGCAAGCGCCTTCCCGCGCGTGTCAAGCTGCGGCTTCTCGAACATTTCGGCACGCCCGAAAATATTTATTACGCGGAGGAGGACGACTATCTGCAGGCGGATGGCATGACGCGGACGCTGGCGGCCCAGCTCGCGGACAAGAGCACCGCGGCGGCGGACCGTATCCTCGGCGACTGCGAACGCCTTGGGCTGCGGATCCTGACGATGCAGGACGCGGACTATCCTGTGCGGCTGCGCAATATCTACGAGCCGCCGACGCTGCTGTACGTCAAGGGGCAACTGCCCATGATCGACGAGGAGGTCGCCATCGCGATGGTCGGCACCCGCGACGCGACGCCTTACGGCAAGGAGACGGCGGAGGAGTTGGCGTACGCTATGGCGAAGCAGGGCGCGCTGATTGTCTCCGGCGGCGCGTACGGCATTGACACCGCCGCGCATCGCGGCGCGCTCCGCGCGGGCGCGAAAACGGTCGCGCTGCTCGGCTGCGGCATTGATATCGTCTATCCCGCGGGCAACGAGTGGCTGTACCGCGACGTTGCCGTCTCCGGCGCGCTGGCGTCCGAATATCCGCCCGGCACGCCGCCGCTGCCGCAGCACTTTCCTACGCGCAACCGCATCATCAGCGGACTCTGCCTCGCGACCGTCGTGGTCGAGGCGCCGGAGCGCAGCGGCGCGCTCATTACCGCCCGCACCGCGCTCGAACAAGGGCGCGAGGTCTTCGCGGTGCCGGGGCCGATCAAGGCGCCGAAGAGCCGCGGCTGCAACCGCCTGATCGCGGACGGCGAAGCGTCACTGGTGGCGGACACGGCGGACGTGCTGTGGGAGTACGAGGCGCGGTATCCGCATAAACTGCACTGCGGACGTGTCGAAATGCCGCAGACGCTGGGCTATCAGGCGCGGCAGGAGGCCGCTGCGGCAAGGCGCGTCGAAGACGAGCCCGAGAAGCTTCCGGCATTGGACGTCCGAGAGGGGCATACGGGCCTGACGGACGATCAGGTGCGCATCGTGAAGAAGCTCAAGGACGGCGAGATGCAGGTGGACGACCTGATCGAGGCCGTCGACCTGCCGACGCGGCGGGTGCTCTCGGCGCTCACGGTGCTGGAAATCGAAGGACACGTCGCCCAGAGCGGCGGCAAGCGCTTTTCCCTGAACGTGGAACTAGTGGAGGATTAACCAACTATGGCAAAGAAGAATCTGGTCATCGTCGAGTCGCCGGCAAAGGCAAAGACCATCGGCAAGTATCTCGGCAAGGGCTATACCGTGACGGCGAGCATGGGACATCTGCGCGACCTGCCCAAGAGCAAGCTCGGCGTCGACATCGAAAACGACTTTGAGCCGGACTACAAGCCCATCAAGGGCAAGGAAGCGCTCATCAAGGAGCTCAAGACCGCCGCCAAGGCGAGCGACGTCGTCTATCTCGCGACGGACCCTGACCGCGAGGGCGAGGCGATCTCGTGGCACCTCAAGGCGCTGCTGGAGCTCGACGACAAAAAGGCGCAGCGCGTCACGTTCAACGAGATCACGAAGAAGGTCGTCAGCGAGAGCATCAAGGAGCCCCGCGCCATTGATCAGGATCTGGTGGACGCGCAGCAGGCGCGCCGTATCCTCGACCGCATCGTGGGCTATCAGCTCTCGCCGCTGCTGTGGAAAAAGGTGCGCCGCGGCCTCTCCGCGGGGCGCGTGCAGTCCGTCGCCATGCGCATGGTCGACGACAGGGAAAAGGAGATCGAGGCGTTCAAGCCGGAGGAGTATTGGACGCTCGAAGCCTCGCTGCGCGACAAGCCGGAGAACAAGCCCTTCGTCGCTCACTATTACGGCAAGAACGGCAAAAAGGCCGAGCCGGACTCGAAAGAGGCCGTCGACGCCATCATCGAGGACGTTAAGAGCGCCGCGTTTGAGGTGAAATCCATCAAGCGCGCGGACAAGACGCGCTCGCCGTCCCCGCCGTTCACGACCTCGACCCTCCAGCAGGAGGCGTCGCGTAAGCTGAACATGACGCCGCGCCGCACGATGGCCATCGCGCAGCAGCTCTACGAGGGCGTGGACGTCACCGGCGAGGGCACGGTGGGCCTCATCACCTACATGCGTACCGACTCGCTGCGCATTTCCGAGGAGGCGCTTGCCGCCGCCAAGACGTTTATTCTCGGCCGCTACGGTCAGAATTATTATCCGCACACGACGCGCCGCTTCCGCGCCAAGGCGGGCGCGCAGGACGCGCACGAGGCGATCCGCCCGTCGAGCGTCGAGCTGACGCCGGAGCGCGTCAAGGGCGACCTCACCGGCGAGCAGTACCGCTTGTACCGCCTGATCTGGAGCCGTTTTCTCGCGAGCCAGATGGCGAACGCGGTCTACGACAGCGTCAGCGTCGAGATCGAGGCGAACGGCCACGATTTCCGCGCCAGCGCCAGCGACCTCAAGTTCGCGGGCTACACCGCGCTGTATGAGGAGTCCCGCGACGATGAGCGCGAGGAGAAGTCGACCAAGCTGCCGCCGCTCGTCGAGGGGCAGGTCGTGACGCTTGACAGCTTCACGCCGGAGCAGCATTTCACGCAGCCGCCCGTGCGCTACACCGACGCGACGCTGATCCGCGCGATGGAGCAGAACGGCATCGGCAGACCCTCGACCTACGCGCCGACGGTTTCCACCATTCTTGATCGCGAGTATGTCGTCAAGGAGGGTAAATACCTGCGCCCGACGCCGCTCGGCACGGTCGTGACAGGGCTGATGGAGGACAAGTTCCCCGATATCGTGGACACCAAGTTTACAGCCCGCATGGAGGAAACGCTGGACGCCGTCGAGGAGGGCAAGACCCCTTGGAAGGAGATTTTGCGCAGCTTTTACGGCGAGTTTTCGGCGGAGCTGGAGCAGGCGGAAAAGGAGCTCGAAGGCCAGCATCTGAAGGTGCCCGACGAGGTCAGCGAGGAGAAGTGCGACGTCTGCGGGCGCAACATGGTCGTCAAGTCCGGCCGCTTCGGCCGGTTCCTCGCCTGCCCGGGATATCCGGAATGTACCTTTACCAAGCCGCTCGTCATCGAGATGCCGGGCCGCTGCCCGAAGTGCGGCGGACGGCTCATGAAGCGCACCGGCGTCAGCAAGAAGACGAACAAGCAGTACACCTACTACGCCTGCGAGTTCCGCGGCAGCCGCGATGAGAGCAAGGCGTGCGACTTTACGACGTTTGACGTGCCGGTGAAGGACAACTGCCCATCTTGCGGCCAGACGATGTTCAAGAAGTCCGGCAAGGGCTACAAGCGTCCGTACTGCATCAATCCCGAGTGCGCGAACTTTGTGCCCGAGGAGAAGCGCGGCTATACCAAGAAAGCCGCGGCGGAGGATAAGAAAGCGGAGAAGGCGGAGGAAAAGAAGCCCGCCGCGAAGAAGCCCACCGAAACGAAGACCGCGAAAAAGCCCGCGCGCGAAAACAACCGCGGTAAAAAAGACGGCGAAGGTCAAAGCCGTGACCGTCAACGCGGACGATTTTGAGGAGAAATGAGCAATCAAGTGACCGTCATCGGCGCGGGCCTCGCGGGCAGCGAGGCGGCGTGGCAGCTGGCGCGGCGCGGCGTGAACGTCACGCTTTGCGAGATGAAGCCGCAAAAGCGCACTCCGGAGCATGTGACCGACGATTTCGCGGAGCTTTGCTGCTCCAACTCCCTGCGCTCCGAC
>JAFTGG010000138.1 GCA_017458025.1 Oscillospiraceae bacterium
GTTAAACTGTACAATCTTCTCGGACATGGTTTGCTGTCTCCTTTCAGAATGTTGTCTTGCAACTCCATTCTACCAGAGGCTGCAAACCGTGTCCTCTTTTTCTTCAAATTTGCGCAAGTTATTGTACCTTATCGCTGCAATGAAAATATCTTATTTTCATTGCAGAAAAGTATGAAACGCGTTTAGCGGCCAACGCTTTCTACAGGGTAAATGACATCTTGCTCCGCGGGTGCATTTCAGCCAAAAGCAGCGTTTGATGATTGGTCGTCACATGAGTGTAGATCTGCGTCGTGGAAATCGAACTGTGCCCCAGCAGGGACTGTATATAACGGATATCCATACCGGCTTCCAGCAGAGAGGTAGCGAAGGTATGGCGAAACATGTGAGGCGTCACATGGTAGTCCGACCGGATATTTTTCAGATGGCGGGCGATGATCCTCCTGACGGATTGCGGCGACAGCCGGCGGCCCTGCCGGTTGAACAGAATCACGCCTGTAGCTTGAATGTTTTCGGCATATATGGCGCAGTATCTTTCCGCTATACGCACCAGCTCCGGCGTCATGATCTGAATGACGCGCTCTTTTTGCCCTTTTCCATTGATCAGCAGTCGAAGTTTATCCGCGCTTAGCTGAAATGAGCTGCTAGTCAGCTCACACAATTCAGATACGCGGAGTCCTGTGCCGAACAGAAGCTCCAGCACCAAAATATCGCGCAGAGTTTCCCGACGCCCGGGCACATAGGCATCATAAGCGCTGCGAAGAAGAGCTTCCACCAGCTCCTGCGGAATGATCCGCGGGAGCTGCTTCGGCGTTTGGATACGGATATGCAGATTTCTGAACGGGTTGTCGGCCAAAGCGCCGCTCAGCTCCAATTCGCGCAGAAAAGCGCGGATACTCGCGAGCTTTCGCTTGGCGGAGCGAGGCGCGAAATTTTGGTTCAAGTGCTTGATGTAGCGATTGAGCAGTTCTGTATCAATGCGGGCATTGCCGGCGAAAGCGGCAAATTGCGTCAAATCAATTTGATAGGCTTTGACCGTGTTGTGAGAGAGATTCTTTTCATATGCGCAGAATTCAAGATAGTCTTTAACCTGCTGGGATAGATTTTGCATGGTGCTTGCCTCCGTTTATGTAGTCTGTGCTTATTATGGAGGCTGCGGGGACGGTTGTCCACTCCTGCGGAACGCGGCGCCGTGTCAGCGTCCGGTCCGCCTAAAGGTCGTCCCATCGGTTTTCTCAGGGCAGCGAAAAGTGGCTTTTTCGAGTCTCGATCAACCCGTCGCGACGCATCTTCCCGAGCTCCTTGCTCATTGCGCTGCGATCAAGGCTGAGATAGTCCGCCGGCTGCTGGCGGTCAAATGGGATATCGAACTCGCTGCTGTGCTTTTGCGGGGAAAACCGGTCTCGCGGCTTGGTCAATGGCCCTGCCAGATTAGGCCTTGTTCTAAAAATGGGCAACGTGCCCAATGGCGAGGGATTTTTTTGCCAGACAAGGTCGATTTGAGGCGGCAATACTTTGTGTATTGCAAGAAAAATTGCCGCAGTATGGCGGAAAAAGACCCGCCGTTTGGGTATGTCGGCATTTTTCAAACAAGGCCTAAGCCGGTACCAGCCAAAGAAACGACATCAAGAGCGTGAGCGTCGTGCGAATGGAGGTCCCGTGCTGCGGAGGCCTGCAACACGCGGCGGAGCAGGCGCTCAAGGCAAGCGGGAAGCTTATCCCTTGGCAGGTCGTGACCGTATCCATTGACGGCAAAATTTTGGACTGATACGACTATCGGATAAAAAGCTTACGCTTTTTATCCGATAGATGCCGCCGCTGCGTCTGATTTGTGCCATTTGCCCGAGATGCGGGTTATGATACGGCTTCTCCGTCGGGAGCTTCGCTTTGTTCGTCGATGGGAAGCGCATCGTCCTTTTTCTTCGCATCGAGCACCATTCCGATCAGAATGATGACGAAGCCGACGCACACCGGAAGGCTGGGGTATTCCTTGAGGAACAGAGTGACCCAAACCGGACCGAGGATCATTTCCCAGAGCGCGATAATGGAGGCCTTTTGCGGGCTGACGCGCTGTACGCCAAGGTTGTAGAGGCCGTAACCGCAGCCCACCTGTACCACGCCCAATATGAGCATGATGACCCACTCCTGCGCCGTCATGGCGCCCATCTTCTGTATCGAGGCGGGG
Source organism: Oscillospiraceae bacterium (assembly GCA_017458025.1). Lineage (GTDB taxonomy): Bacteria > Bacillota > Clostridia > Oscillospirales > Oscillospiraceae > Hominicoprocola. The sequence goes on from JAFTGG010000138.1 coordinate 2,183, forward strand.
AAGCAAAGAAACATCACCGCCGCCGTGAAGACGTTTGCAACGGCTGTAAGCCCGATGGGGTTGTCTCCGGCGGCACGCTTGGAGCTGACAGTCATGCAGGCAAAGATAACGCCCTCGCTCAGCGCGATCAGATTGCCCTTGCTGCTGGAAGCGTCTGTCCCTGAGAGCATGAAGAACACGACGCCGATCATAATGACCAGCACGGGGACGAAGCTGTGCCAGTCAAACCGGCGCGTGCGCAGAGTGCCGGCGAGGAAAAGCCACACCGTCGCGGTGTACTGCATTCCGATGGCTACCGGCGCGGAGGTCAGCGTCAGCGACACGACGATGCTCAGGCACAGAGCCGCATAAGAAATCACATACAGCAGCATCCAGCCGTTCCAATTCAGCTTCTTCGGACGGATAAAGGCCGCAAGCGCCACTGCCGCAATAGCGGAACGCAAGCCGCAGATGAGCAGCGAATCCAGCGTCAGAAACTTGACGATGGGAGAGTTCAGGCTCCAGCACAAGGCGCCCAAAAAAACGATGACGCTTCCGGAAATGTGGATTTTATCTTTTTTCACGTCCGTCTCCTTTCCACCAATGGCGCAGACATTTTAGGCAGTACCGCACAATTTATGACACGCATCTTGCTTGTATAAAGGTTCGCCATATATCCCCAAATTCCTTGACCATGCGCCGGCGTGACCTGCGGAATTTTGTGCCATCTGCCGAAATTTCTGGCTGCGTAACCTGGGCACCAAAATGATGCGGTATTGTCTTTATAATCATGATTATAAAAACCAATTGCGGCCTTGTCAATACGGAAGCGCTTGCATTCTCGCCCATTTGGGAGTAAGCTGATAAAAAGGGGGTAGGCGGTATGGCGGAAACGGATTGGGGGAAAAGCGGCGGGCTGACCACCAAGCGCAAGCGCATTATGATCTACTTTATTGAGGCCACCCGCAGCCTCATTCAAACCGAGGGCATCGACGGCCTGTCCATTCGCAAGATTGCCACGGAAGCCGGCTACAACAGCGCCACGATCTATAATTACTTTGAGGATCTGGAGCACCTGAGCCTGTTCGGCTCCGTCTGCTATCTGCGCGATTACGTCCTAGCTCTGGCGGACTCGCTGCATGAGGGCATGAACGCGCGGGAGCGCTTTCGCACGATCTACCGCTGCTTTAACGACATTGCCTTTGAGAATCCGGACGTATTCTACAATATGTTCTTTGGCCGGCACAGGGAAATGCTCGGCGATGTGCTTCGCATTTACTATTACGAGCTGTTTCCCGAGGAGCTTTCCGGCATCAGCGAGTCCATGCGGCGCATGATGGTCGCCGGCAGTATGTTTGAGCGAGACAGCGTCACCATGAAGGAAATGGTGGCCGAGGGCTTCGTCGATCCGGCAAAGGCAGATATCACGCTGGAGCTGATCATCGCCGCTCATCAAAGCTTTATTCATGACGCGTGGATGCAGGGGGGGACGCTGGATCTCGACGCCCACAAGGAAAAATTCAATCAACTGTTTGAGTATATTCTGAACGCTGCGCGGTGAGCGCGGCGTTTTGTATCTATTGTACAGAATTTACAATATATTTCGTTGAAACAGTCAAAAGCATTGTGCGAACCAAACCAAATGATTGACAGATGGCGCTTGGAAGAATATAATCATGATTATAAAAAAATCGCGAATAGAACAAATTTAATGATATGATTGAAGAAACGGAAAGAGGTGGCGCTATGGAAACGGAAGTGGATATCCTGCGCAGGGAACCGGTATTCCGGCATTTTTACGAGCTTTGCCAGATCCCGCACGGCAGCGGGAACGAGGGGCCTATCGGCGAATATCTGCTGAATTGGGCAAGAGAGCTCGGCATGGAGGCCGAGCGGGACGAGGCCGGAAACGTCCTGATCCGCAAGGACGCCTCGCCCGGCCGCGAGGGCGCGGCGGTGACGATGCTGCAGGCGCACATGGACATGGTCTGCGAAAAAGCCGAGGGCGTGGAGCATGACTTCGCGAAGGACCCCATTCGCTGGGTGGTGGACGGCGACGAGCTGAGCACCGGCGGCAGGACCACGCTCGGCGCGGACGACGGTATCGGCGTGGCGCTGGCAATGGCGCTGCTCGCCGACGAGACGCTGGCGCATCCCCCTCTTGAGGTGCTGTTTACCACTATGGAGGAGGAGGACCTCTCCGGCGCGGAGCGATTCGACACCGGAAAGCTGAAAGCGAAATACCTCATCAATCTGGATCATGTGCATGACGACGAGATCCTTTGCGGCAGCTGCGGCGGGATGCAGGTCGATCTGCGCGTTCCGCTCGCCGCCGGAGCGCCGCGGGCCGAGGATCGCGCCTATCGCCTGAGCGTAACGGGGCTCAAGGGCGGCCATTCGGGGGAGGATATCCACCGCGGGCGGGACAACGCCAATATCCTGCTCCTGCGTTTGCTGCTGGCGCTTGAAGAATGCTGTGATTTTCGTCTCGGCCCCATCAAAGGCGGCAGCTTTCGTCTGGCGATCCCGCGCGATGCGGAGGCTGTGGTGTGGTTCGACGCCAAAAACGAACCGCTTGTCCGCGAACGGCTCGCGCTGTCGGAGCGCGCGTTTCACGGCGAGCTGCCTTCTTCGGCGGGCAGCATCCGCGTGACGTTGGAGCCGGCGGACGACGCGCCCGCGTGGGCGTCGGAGCCGGACCGCGTGCTGGACGCGCTTTCTCTGGCGCCGGACGGCATCTTCCAGATGAGCGAGGCGTTCCCAGGCATCGTGGATACCTCCGACAACCTCGGCGAGGTATATCTGGACGAGCGCGGCCTGCACTGCGTGCTGGAGATACGTTCGGCGAGCGAGAGCCGCAGAACGTACCTGTTTCAGCGTTTGCAGCGGTTGGCGGCGCTGCTGGGCGGCGAGTGCGCGTTCAGCAACGAATACCCAAGCTGGAGCTTCCGGCGCGACAGCACGCTGCGCGGGCTCTGCGGCGGCACATACCACGAGCTGTTCGGCGAGCCGCCGAAGTTCCTGGTCGTCCACGCGGGGCTTGAAGTCGGCTGCTTTTTCGGGACCAAGCACGATCTGGACGCCGTTTCCCTCGGGCCCAACTGCCGCGACTTCCACTCGCCCACGGAGACGCTGCAAATCTCGTCGGTGCGAAAAGAGTTCCGCTATCTGCGCGCGGTGCTTTCGGCAATAGAATAATCAGCGTGTGCAACTGAGAATAAGGAGGGTCATCATGGAGAACAAAAAAGAAAAGCAAATCAAAGCGATCAACCCAATGCTGTTTCTGGTCATTATCCTGCTGGTCGTGGCGGTCATGTCCTACATCATCCCCGCGGGCAGCTACGAGCGTGTATGGAACGATGAGGTCGAGCGCGAGCTGGTCGTCCCCAACAGCTACCATAGCGTCGACCGCAATCCCACGACGCCGTTCCTGCTTCTCATGTCCGTGACGCTGGGCATGCAGAACGCCGCTTACATCATCTTCTTTCTGCTGATCATCGGCGGTATGTTCGCGATTCTGAACGCCACGGGCGCCATCAACAACGGCATGGCGAACGTGGTGCGGAGCATGAAGGGCCGCGAGCTGCTCATGATCCCCGTGACGATGATCGTCTTTGGCTGCGGCAGCGCGTTTTGCGCGAACTTTGAGGAGTTTCTCGCGTTTGTGCCGCTGGTGCTGGCCGTGTGCCTTTCTATGGGCTTTGACTCCCTGACGGCGGTCGGTATCATCTTCTGCGCCGCGGCCTCGGGCTACGGCGGCGCGATCACCAACGCGTTTACCACCGGCGTCGCGCAGGGCATCGCGGGGCTGCCGATGTTCTCCGGCATGGGCCTGCGCGTGGCGCTGTTCATCACGCTGCTCGCCGCCAGCATCGTCTATGTCATGTGGCATGCCCGCCGCGTGAAGAAGAATCCCGAGCTCAGCTCCACCTATGAGCAGGATCGCCTCACGGCGCAGAACGTCGCGCTGGACGTCGACTCGGTCGAACCGCTGACCGGCCGGCAGAAGGCGGTGCTCGTCATCTTTATCCTTGGTATCGCGTTCACCGTCTGGGGCATCGTCTCCCAGGGCTACTACATTGACGAGCTCGCCGCGATCTTCCTTGCCATCGGCATCATCGGCGGCATCGTCGGCGGGCTGAAGCCGAGCCAGATCTGCGACGAGTTTGAAAAGGGCTGCGTCAACATGCTCTTCCCCTGCATCATGATCGGACTTGCCAACGCGGTCATCGTGCTGCTGCAGGACGCCTGCATCATGGATACCATCATCTACGCGCTCTCCAGCGTGCTGAACAACCTCTCCTCCACTGTGGCGGCGTGGGGCATGTTCGTCGTGCAGGACCTGTTCAACGTGCTGGTGCCCTCCGGCTCCGGCCAGGCGGCGATCACGATGCCGATCATGGCGCCGCTGGCGGATATGCTGGGTCTCACGCGCCAGACCGCGGTGCTGGCCTTCCAGATGGGCGACGCGTTCACCAACGTCATGGCGCCGACCGGCGGCGAGATCCTCGCGGCGCTGGCGATGTGCGGCGGTATCTCGTTCAAGAAGTGGATGAAGTACCTTGCCCCGCTGTTTGCGATATGGTGGGTCATCGCTTTCGTGTTCCTCGCCATCGCGGTCAACATCGGCTACGGCCCGTTCTGATACTTTTCTTCGGACCGTCAAAGATATTCTGCAAAGCAGCGCCCGCGGAGCACAGTGCTCCGCGGGCGCTGCCGATCGCACGGACGAGGCGCCGCCACTGGCGGCATCTATCGGATAAAAAGCGTAAGCTTTTCATTGATAATCGTATGAGTACCAAGGAAACGGATCGGGACGTTGCGGCCCTTTACGACAGGCCGCTATTGGCGAAAATAAAGACGCACACCCCAACCAAAGGGCGCGCGTCTGACCGTCTTTGCAGATATAGCTTTTTTATTGAGACGATTCCGGGGCGCACAAGCAGTGAACTACCATTTATCGAGCCCCTGCGCACCGAACGGCACGCGCGGCGGCGCGAGAGGGCGCGTCCACCACAGGGCAATTTCCCCTGAGTGCTCTTTATACGGGCTCAATGGCGATCGTCACGCGCACCTTTCCGTAGAGGTCGTGCATCGTACGGACGACGTCGCCCACGGAGTTCGCTGCGCCGTCGACTGTCACGGCCACGGCGTCTCCTGCGTCCGCGGAGGCTGCTGCGTCGCCGGATTCCGGACGAGAGATCGAGGCGACCCACTTTTTCCACTCCAGCAGCACCGCGTCGGGAATGCGGCCGCCGCGGCTCATGGGGTATTCCAAGCCCTCGCGCCGGATATAGCGGTAGAGGGTGTGCTGCGAAATGTTGAACAGGTCGTTCGCAATGGCGGAGGTGCCGACGCCGAA
>JAFTGG010000139.1 GCA_017458025.1 Oscillospiraceae bacterium
GCGGGCGTGGTCGTGGTGGCGGCCGGCTGCTGCGTGTCCGTCGTGGTGACGGTGCTGCCGCATGCCGCGAGTCCTAAGACCATGACAAGCGCCAGCGTGATCGCAAGAAACTTCTTCATTTTGTATCCTCCTTAAAGATTGACTTCGGAGACAGCGTCTCCAGCTATGGAAATTATACAAAATTGTGCACATAGTGTCAAGACGGCTTTCCGCTTTTGGGCACATTGACGGCAAATAGGCGGAAAAATTCGGGATAATGCCGAAATGTACCATTGCTTCCTTGACATGGCCCCTCCGAGCCGCTACCATGAAGGGCAGTATCGAACGGGGAGGGACCCTTATGAAAAAACATATCGTCTGCTTCGGCGACTCCAACACCCACGGCTACTGCGCCGATCCGGCCGACTGCGCCGACGGCGGCAGCCGTTTTAATGAAAGCGAGCGCTGGACCTGCCTGCTGCAAAAGGCGCTCGGCGGGGACTATCTGGTGCTCGAGGAGGGCCTCGGCGGGCGCACGACGGTCTTTGCCGACCCGCTGCACGAGTCGATGGATGCGGTGAGCGTCGCGTATCCGGTCCTGATGTCGCACGAGCCGGTGGACCTGCTCATCATCATGCTCGGCACGAACGACACGAAGGAGCGCTTCGCCGCGAACGCCGCCGCGATCGCCGCCGGTATGGAGCGGCTGATACAGAAGTGCCAAAGCACGCCCTGCTGGGGCGCGAAGGGGCCGAATATTCTCGTCGTCTGTCCGCCGCCGCTGGGCGCGGGGTTCCACGACGAGGTCATGGGCAAGGGCTGCGTGGAGAAATCCGCCGCTCTGCCGCCGTACATGAAAGCCGTCGCCGAACGCAACGGCTGCGCGTTCTTCGACGCCAAGGACTGCGAGATGAATCCCGTGGACTTCACGCACCTGACGAAAAAGGGGCACGCGCGGCTGGCGGAACAGTTGGCGAAGCTGGCGCCGGAATTGGTATAAAATGAAAGCCGCCCAATGGGCGGCTTTCATTTTACTCAATCGGCGTTTCGGAGGTATCCTCGAGCTTTTCTGCGTCTTCCTCGCTGAGATACTTCGGGAACACGCGCTCGAAGAACAGGCTCGTCAGCAGCGCGCAGAGCACGGGCGCGAAGAACACCGGCCACCGGCGATCGAGGGTAAAGACGCCGAGCTCCAGCGTCAGCAGCACGACGACCACCGTGCTCGGCAGATGCCGCAGCGCGAGCGCCGCGGCGGTGCGGAACGCGTCCCTGAGCCGGAGCGAGAACCGCCCCAGCAGCGGGAACAGCCAGCACACGACGCCCGCCGGCACGACGAGCGCGACGTCGTAGGCGACGAACATCACCGCGCCCGCGTCGCTCGACCAATTGGCGCGCATGACCGCGTAGCCGAACGCGAGCGCCGCCGCGAAGGGCAGGCAGATGAGCGTCGCGAACGCGCCCTGCTTCAAATTCTCGCGGAACGCGCGGTAAAAGACGCCGAACGTGCCCTTCTCGCCCTGGCGGAAGCACTTGACGACGGTGTAATACAGCGCCGAGGTCACGGGCCCGACGGTCACGACGGGGAGGCACAGGATCGCCCAAAAGACGCTCAGCCCCACGATGTCGACGCAGCGGCTGACGAACCGCCACCACGCGTTGTCGGGATCGAAGACCTGGTGCATTACTTCTTCTCGACCTCGTCCATCAGCTTATCGACGAGGATCAGGCTGCGGGGCACATGGAACGGGCCCTTGAACGTGCTGCCCTTGCAGGGCGGCTCGGTGGGCAGGCCGTCGCGGCGGAGATAGCCGTACCACTCGCCGTACTCGTCGTCGGCGAAGTGCTGCTTGCAGTAGTCGAGCGTCTTGTTGAACCAATCGAGGTAGTACTCGTCGCCGGTGTCGCGGTAGAACATCATCGACGCGATGAGGATCTCGTTGTGCGGCCACCAGAGCTTCATATCGTGCTCATACGCCTCGGGCGGCTTGCCCATGCAGTCGATGAAGTAGAGCAGCCCGCCGTACTTCTCGTCCCAGCCCGCGGTGATGGCGTTGCGGAAGATGTTCTGCGCGATATCGTGCAGTTCCCTGTCGCCGGTGAGGTTCGCCTGCTCGGCGAGGAACCAGCTACCCTCGATGTCGTGGCCGGGGTTGACGACGCGGCCCGCCGTCGTGTCGGTTTGCAGCTCGCCGTTCGGGCCGACGGTTTCCAGCACGCATTTGAGGTCGGGCTTGTAGTGGTACCTGACGATCTCGTCCACGCACTCCTTCGCGCGCCGGTCGTACAGCTCCCTGCGTTCGGGGTCGCAGCGGCGCATGACCGCCGTGACGTTGAGGTAGATCATCGGGTCGCCGAACGCGCGGCCCGTGCGGGTCTCGGGAATGGTCTTGGGGCCGAGGCCGGCGGGGTCCTTGATGAGGCCGTGGCGCAGCTGATAGGTCAGCTCATACGCGCGGCGGGCGCGTTCGAGACGCGCCGTGTCGCCGGTGTTGGCGTAGTACTCGGCGTTCGCCATCGTGTAGAAGTCCTCGGAGAAGCAGTAGCGGCGCTGACGGAGCGGCCTGCCGTCGCCGGTGACGGTGAAGTAGAGCCGGCCGCCCGCGTCGCGGTTGACGCAGTGGTCCTCCAGGAAGTCGAGGCAGCTGCGGCTGGCTTCGAGCCACTCGGGCAGCTTGCCGTAGTTGGTGCAGAGGAACGCGTAGATCCAGCCGCAGCGGCCCTGCATCCACACGCTCTTGTCGGTGGAGAAGACGTCGCCCTTGCGGTCAAGGCAGGTGTAGACGCCGCCGTGTTCGCGGTCGAGGCCGTGATCCAGCCAGAAGTCGGCGCTTCCCTGAAGCTGCTGCTTGATCCATTGGTGGTTATCGCGAAACGCTTGCTTATCCATGTTGAAAAGCCTGTCCTTTCGGTGGAGTTATCGGTATTCTAGCATTGGTAAAATATTTTAGCAAGCCCCTTGTCAAGCGGCGCTTTTTTTCGTATGATAAATAGACTATCAAATCAAGGAGGGTACCCGCCATGACGGTCTACGGTATCGACGTCCCTATTAAAAACGTACCCGCGCTCGACCCGGGCTTTATCCCCATCGGCGCGTTCAATACCGCGTTTCTGAAAACGGCGAAAAAGCCCGTCGGCATCGCCGTGGAGCGCGCGGACGGCCAGATGGCGTCCGTGCGCACGTTGATCCACGGCACGCCGGACAGGCGCGACGCCGATCATTACTACGTCGAGCGCCTTGTCAAGACGCTGCTCTGGATGAAGGGCGGCTATAAGGTCTACGTCAGCGGCGACGAGGACGCGTATGAGTATCTGCGCTCCGTCTACTGCGCCGGCGGGCGGCAGGAGTTCGATTGGGATTACATGGCGAACGTGTTCGAGAAGCCCTTTGAGATCGTTTTCGTCGATGAGATCCCCGCCGCGAAGGACGCGCCGCAGCGCATCGGCGGGCACCTGGACGGCTGCCGCATCGGCTTCGACGCGGGCGGCAGCGACCGCAAGGTCAGCGCCGTCATCGACGGCGAGAGCGTATACAGCGAGGAGGTCGTCTGGTTCCCCAAGACCAACGCCGACCCCGATTACCACTACGACGGTATCGTCGCGGCGCTCAAGAGCGCGGCGGAGCACCTGCCCCGCGTGGACGCGGTGGGCGTGTCGTCGGCGGGCGTGTATATCAATAACCGCACGATGAACGCGTCGCTGTTTTTGCAGGTGCCGAAGGACCTCTTTGACGCGAAGGTCAAGGACATCTATATCCGCGCCATCACGGACACGTTCGGCGACGTGCCCTACGCGGTCGTCAACGACGGCGACGTGTCGGCGCTCGCGGGCATGATGAGCACTAACGAGCCGAACGTGCTCGGCATCGCTATGGGCACCAGCGAGGCGGTGGGCTACGTCGACGCGGAGGGCCGCGTCACGGGCTGGCTCAACGAGCTGGCGTTCGTCCCCGTCGACGCCGCGCCCGACGCGATGCGCGACGAGTGGAGCGGCGACGTCGGCTGCGGCGTCAAGTATTTCTCGCAGGACGGCGTCATCAAGCTCGCGCCCCGCGCGGGCATCGCGCTCGACGAGGGGCTGTCGCCCGCCGAGAAGCTCAAGGCCGTGCAGAAGCTCATGGAGGCGGACGACCACGCCGCCGCCCGGGTCTACGACAGCATCGGGACGTATCTCGGCCATACGCTGGCGTATTATTATGGATTGTACGGCATGCGCCACGTCCTGCTGCTCGGCCGCGTGATGAGCGGCAAGGGCGGCGACCGCATCCTCGCGGAGGCGCAGCGCGTGCTGAAGGACGAGTACCCCGAGGCCGCGGACAAGTTTGTCCCCGCGCTGCCGGACGAGAAGTTCCGCCGCGTGGGACAGTCGGCCGCGGCGGCAAGCCTGCCCGCTTTGCGCCGGAAGTAGCGCGCTCCATTCCGTTTCCGCCTTGCGGCGAAAACCGCATATCCGCTTTTTCCTTTCCCGTCAGGACCCGCTTCGTCGGGCTCTTAATGGGTATGCTGCGATTATCGAATGAAAAGCTTACTCTTTTTATATGGGTTCAGTATCAGACGAGAGAAAACGGAAAGGATTTTTAATGAAGATTTCAAATGCCAAAGTATTTATAAACGGAGCCTTCGTCGACGGCGGCATTGATTTTGACGCGGCCGTCAACGCCGTGGGCGCCGGCGTAAGCGGCGGCGCCGACGCGCGGGGCTGCTACCTGATCCCCGGGCTCATTGATATCCACACCCACGCCGCCGTGGGCGAGGACGCGAGCGACGGCGAGCCGGAGGGCATGCCGAAGATGTCGCGCTACTACGCCGCCAAGGGCGTGACTAGCTGGTGCCCGACGACCATGACGCTCAAGGAGCCGGAGCTGACGAAAGCGATGCATGTCATTCGCGACTTCCGGCGTCCCGACGACGGCGCGAAGGTCGCCGGCGTCAACCTCGAAGGCCCGTTCGTCAGCTACGAAAAGCGCGGCGCGCAGAACGCCGACAACATTCACGCGCCCGACGCCGCGATGTTCCACCGGCTCAACGAGGCGAGCGGCGGCATCGTGCGGCTCGTCACCATCGCGCCGGAGGAGCCGGGCGCGCTTGCGTGTATCCGCGACGTGAGCCGCGTCTGCACCGTGTCCCTCGGACACACCGCCGCCGACTACGACACGGCGATGGCGGCGTACGACGCGGGCGCGCGCCACGCGACGCATCTGTTTAACGCCATGCCCGCGCTCGGCCACCGCGCCCCCGGCGTCATCGCCGCGGCGAGCGACGCGGGCGCGACGGTCGAGCTCATCGCCGACGGGCTGCATATCCACCCCGCGGTCGTGCGCCTGACGCACCGCCTGTTTGGGGACAAGCTGGTGCTCATCTCCGACTCTCTGCGCTGCGCGGGCATGCCGGACGGCGACTACACGCTGGGCGGGCAGCCCATCACC
>JAFTGG010000140.1 GCA_017458025.1 Oscillospiraceae bacterium
ATCAGCCTCAATCTGCTGCGCACCGTCGTCTGCGGCGCGGTGTTCGTGCTGCTCGTGGGGCTGAAGCTGACGCTGCCGGGCGGTATGGCGGGCGTGCGCGGCACGCTGGGGTCGTGGCTCGTGCGCGACGCGGACTTCGTCTCGGCGTTCTCCGCCGTGGGACGCGCGGTGTCCGGCGAGGACGGCGTGCTCGATTCGCTGGAGGACGCGTACGTCGCGGTGTTCGGCGAGGAAACGGAGGACGCGACGGAGGTCGCGGGCAGAGCGGAGGTCGAAGCCGGCGAACCCGCGCGAACGGACGAAGCGCCGATGGCGGAGACGCGGGACTATCCCGAGCACGCGGCCGTGGAGCAGCGCGTGCTGGGCTTCGACCACGCGGCGCCGCTGCGCGGCGTCATCACCTCCGGCTTCGGCTGGCGCGAGCACCCGTCGAGCGGGCGCGAGACGTTTCACTACGGCGTGGACATCGCCGCCGACGAGGGCGCGGACGTCGCCTGCTTTGCCGACGGCACGGTGGGCGTGGTGGCGGAGAGCGTGGAGTTGGGGAAGTACCTGACCGTGCACCACGAAAACGGCGTCCTGACGCTCTACGCGCATTGCAGCCGCATCACGGCGTCGTCGGGCGCGGTGGTCAAGCTGGGCGACAAGCTCGCGGAGGCGGGCAGCACCGGCAACGCCACGGGGCCGCACCTGCATTTTGAAGTCCACGACGGGGAGGACTATCTCAATCCGGCATACTATCTTTCCTGAACATACGCTTTTTCCCAAGCGTGGGATACGCGTTGCGCCGAGCTTTTTTCTGCTGCTCGCCGCCGCGCTGCTGATCGCGCCGCCGCGCGTGACGGCGGCGGTGCTGTTAGCCGCCGCGATGCATGAGTGCGGGCATCTCGCGCTGCTGTACGCGTTCCGCGTGCCGGTGGACGGACTGCGTCTGGGCGCGATGGGCGCGGTGCTCTACGCGCCCGGGGCGCGGCGGCTCAGCTACGCTCGCGAGCTGGCGGTCACGCTGGCGGGTCCGGCGGTGAACCTTGTCTCCGCGCCGTTTGCCGCGGCGCTTGCGTCTCGCCATGCGTGGGAGTGGGGGTATCTCTTCGCGGGCGCGCACGCGCTGCTCGGCGTCTACAACCTACTGCCGGTTATGCCGCTGGACGGCGGACAGGCGCTGTGGCTGCTCGCCGCGTGGCGCTTCGGCCCTGACGCGGGAGACAAAATAAGCGCCGCCGTCGGTCTGTTCTGCGCTTTGACGCTGACCGCGCTCGGTGCGTATCTGACGTTCACGCACGGCGGCGCGCTGTTCCTGCTGGCGGCGTTGGGATTGCTCGCCGGCGTGCTGCGCGCTCAAAGCTGAAACTTGACAGGTTACAAAAGCTTCGCTATACTGCTGCCGAACAAAAATTCCGGCAGAAGGTGGAGCAATATGAGATCGAGAGGGCCGACGAAAAAATCCCTTGCTCATCCGGTATCCTTCGACTGTGAAGACAGGTTCTTAAACCATCCTCGCGTGTTATTTGCTATTCTAACAAGGAACAGCATTACGGGAACTTCCGTGAGGACTCCGACTGTGGTGGCCAACGCGGCGGGCGATGTTGTTCCAAATAGCGCGATCGCAACGGCGACAGCCAGCTCAAAGAAATTGGACGCTCCAATCATTCCCGCGGGAGCGGCAATATCATAGGGCAGCTTGAAACTATGGCAAGCAGTATATGTAATGGCAAAGATGAGGAAAGTTTGGAGAACCAGAGGGATAGCGATCAGCGCAATATGCAAAGGGGTTTGCAAGATGATATTTCCCTGAAAAGAAAATATTAAGACCAGCGTCAGCAAAAGCCCGATGCTTGTGATGTGATCGAATTTGTGGACAAAGGTATTTTCAAAATACTCCGTTCCCCGTTTCGCGCTTATAAAATATCTTGTGAGAAGTCCGCCGCCAAGAGGGATAACCACAAAGAGGATAACGGAAAGTATAAGGGTATCCCACGGAACAAAAACATTTGAAACACCGAGTAAGAATTTCACAATGGGCACAAATGCAATCAGAATGATGAGGTCGTTCGTCGCAACCTGAACTACCGTATAAGCGGGATTTCCGTTTGTCAGAGAACTCCATACGAAAACCATCGCAGTGCAGGGCGCGGCGCCAAGCAGGACGGCGCCGGCCAGATACTCCGTTGCCAAAGCAGGGGGGATCAATGCTTTGAAGATGCCAAAGAAGAAAAGACTCGCGATTCCGTACATGGTAAAGGGTTTAATGAGCCAATTTGTAATCCAGGTGATAAACAGCCCTTTTGGGTTCTTTCCCACATTTCTGATGCTTTGAAAATCGACCTTCATCATCATGGGGTAAATCATAAGCCAAATGAGGACAGCCATAGGGATCGAGACATTGGCGTATTCAAATTGATTCAGAAAGCTCGGTATTGCAGGGATATACTTGCCTATCAGAACGCCGATCACCATACAGAGAACGACCCAAACAGTGAGGTACTTTTGAAAAAGGTTGATTGTGTTTTTCCGTATCAAGGGTTTTGCGCTGTATCCTTCACAAGAGATGACGTCAGCGTCGCAAAGAAGCCTAGCTTTTGTTTGCGCGGTGTTGTAAAATACGCCTCATGGATAAACGATTGGAACGAATTTTACCCCGTGTGCAAAAGCCTGCCCGCTATGTGGGCGGGGAGTACAACGCGGTCATGAAGGACTTAGCGCGGGTGGATACCCGTGTCGCGTTCTGCTTTCCCGACACCTACGAGATCGGCATGTCCAACCTCGGCATGCGCATCTTGTACGGCGTCATGAACGAGATGGACGGAGTCTGGTGCGAGCGCTGTTTCCACCCGTGGGGCGACATGGAGGAGGAGATGCGCAAGGCGGATATCCCGCTCTACGCGCTGGAAAGCTCCGATCCCATCGGGGAGTTTGACATCATCGCGTTCTCGGTGGGCTACGAGATGGCGTTCCCCGCCATGCTCAACATGCTCGACCTCGCCCGCGTCCCGCTGCGGAGCGGACAGCGCCCCGCGCTGACGCCGCTCGTCATCGCGGGCGGCACGGCGATGTACAACTGCGAGCCGATCGCGGACTTCATCGACTTAGCGCTCCTCGGCGAGGGCGAGGAGCAGATCGTCGAGGTCGTCGAGCTGTACCGCAGGGCGAAGCGCGAGGGCTGGGACAAGCATAGGTTTCTCTGTCAGGCGTGTCACCTTGACGGCGTGTATGTGCCGAGCCTTTACGACGTATCTTACAACGCCGACGGCACCGTCGCCGCCATCACGCCGAGAGACGGCGCGCCCGCGCGTGTCCGCAAGCGCGTCGTCACCGACATGGACAAGGCGTACTATCCCGCCAAGACCATCGTGCCGAGCACCGAGATCGTGCAGGACCGCGTGACGCTGGAGCTGTTCCGCGGCTGCATCCGCGGATGCCGCTTCTGTCAGGCGGGCTACGTCTATCGCCCCGTGCGCAACCGCTCGAAGGATTTGTGCGCCGCCTACGCCCGTGCCGCCATCGAGGACAGCGGCTATCAGGAGATGACGCTCTCGTCGCTCTCGACCTCTGATTACCGCCCACTGGTCGAGCTGTGCGACGAGCTGGAGCCGTTTTGCGAGCAGAAGCACCTGAACCTGTCGCTGCCGAGCCTGCGCGCGGACAATTTCTCCATAGCGCTGATGGAGCGGCTGCAAAAGGGCAGAAAGACCGGCCTCACGTTTGCGCCGGAGGCGGGCACGCAGCGCCTGCGCGACGCCATCAACAAGAATCTGACCGAGGAGGATTTGCTGGAATCCTGCCGCCGTGCGTTCGCGGGCGGTTACAGCGCGGTGAAGCTGTACTTTATGCTCGGCCTCCCGACCGAGACGGACGAGGACGTGGCGGGCATCGCGGACGTCGCCGCCCACGTCATGCACGCGTGGCGCGAGAGCGCGGCGAACAAAAATCGCGGCGTGCGCATTACGGTCTCGACCTCGTGGTTCGTGCCGAAGCCGCACACGGCGTTCCAGTGGGAGCCGCAGATTTCGATTGAAGAATACGAGCGCCGCGTGGCGCTGCTGCGCGAGCGCATCAACACCAAGACCGTGACCTACAATTGGCACCCGTCTCCGACAAGCTTCATGGAGGCGGTCATCTCCCGCGGCGACCGGCGGCTGTGTAAGGTGCTGGAAGTCGCGCACCGTAAAGGCGCAAAGCTTGACGCGTGGGAGGACTATTTCTCGCTCCGGCGTTGGCTGGAAGCGTTCGAGGAATGCGGCCTTGACCCACATTTCTACGCGAACCGCCGCCGCGAGCACGGCGAGGTCATGCCGTGGAGCC
>JAFTGG010000141.1 GCA_017458025.1 Oscillospiraceae bacterium
AAGTGTCACCCCTTCTTCACGGGCAAGCAGAAGCTGGTCGATACCGGCGGCCGCGTCGCCAAGTTCAACAAGAAGTTCGGTCTCGCCTAAGGGCGTCAAAAAAGAGGGACGATGCAGTTGCATCGTCCCTCTTTTTTGAGTATACTATAGAAAATTTTTCAAGGAGCAGCCCATGAACGAACACACCACCGAAGCACCGCGCGACAAAGCGATATTGGTCGGTCTCGCGTCGCCGCGGCTGAGCGCGAAGGAGACCGCCGACGAGCAGAGCCTCGAAGAATTGGAAGCCCTTGTCGAGACGGCGGGCGGCGTCAGCGTCGGAACGGTGCTGCAAACGCTCAGTGCGCCGAACCCGCGCACGTTCATCGGCGAGGGTAAGGTCGAGGAGATCAAGGAGCTGGTCAAATCACGGGAGGCGACGGTGGTCATCTTCGACAACGACCTGTCGCCCTCCCAGATGCGCGTGCTGACCGACGAGCTCGGCGTTCAGGTGCTCGACCGCAGCGGCCTGATCCTCGACATCTTTGCCCAGCGCGCCAAGACGAAAGAGGGGCGGTTGCAGGTGGAGCTGGCGCAGTACCAATATCTGCTGCCGCGATTGATCGGCATGTGGACGCATCTGGAGCGTCAGGCGGGCACCAGCGGCAAAGGCCCCATCGGCTCGAAGGGCCCGGGCGAGACGCAGCTCGAAACCGACCGCCGTCACATTCACCGCAAGATCGACAAGCTCAAGGAGGACTTGGAGGATGTGCGCCGCGTGCGCGGCACACAGCGCGACCGGCGGCAGAAGAACGAAATCCCCGTCGTCGCCATCGTGGGCTATACCAACGCGGGCAAGTCGACGCTCTTAAACGCGCTGACCGGCTCCGACATTCCCGCCAACAACCGCCTGTTCGACACGCTGGACACGACCGCGCGGCTGCTGACCGTCAGCGACACGCTGGACGTGGTCATATCCGACACGGTCGGGTTTATCCGCAAGCTGCCGCACCAGCTCGTCGAGGCGTTTCAGGCGACGCTGGAGGAGCTGGAGTACGCCGATTTGCTGCTGCACGTCATCGACGTCTCGAACCCCGAGTGGCTGGAGCAGGCGCGGATCGTGGACGACCTGATCGCGGAGCTGGGCGCGGAGCAGATCCCTTGCCTGCGCGTGTATAACAAGAGCGACCTCTACTTCGGCGACATTCGTCCGCACGGCGAGATGACGGTCAATATCAGCGCCAAGACCGGCGAGGGCCTGCCGGAGCTTTTGGCGGAGATCGACCGCATTCTGGACAAGGGTACGCGCCGCGTGACGCTGCATCTGCCCTACGACAAGGGCGGGCTGCTGGACATGCTCTACCGCGAGGCGAAGGTCGAGAGCGTCGAGTACAGCGAGACCATCGACGTGGTCGCGACCGTGGTGCCGAAGGTGATGGGACAGGTGAAGGAGTACGCCGAGGGCTATACCGAGCCGAAAGAGGGCTGGGAAACATGAAAATCACGCTGCGGAAATGGGATATTTTGGACGCCGGACTGCTCGCGCGCTACGCGAACAACGAGAAGATCGCGCGGAACCTGCGCGACGCGTTCCCGTATCCCTACACCCTTGCCGACGCCGAGGCGTTTATCGACGGCTGCCTCGCCGCAAACGAGAGCGCCGCGCTGTGCTATGCCGTCGAGCTGGACGGACAGGCGGCGGGCAGCATCGGACTGTTTCGGGGCAGCGATATCTATCGCAGGAATGCGGAGTTCGGTTATTGGCTCGCGGAGGAGTATTGGGGCAGAGGCGTTATGACCGGCGCGGTGCGGCAGCTCTGTGCCGAGGGCTTCCGAACATGGGACATCGCGCGCATCTACGCCGAGCCGTTCGCCGATAATCTGGGCTCGCGGCGTGTGCTGGAAAAGGCGGGCTTCGCGCTTGAGGGCACGATGCGGCGCGGCGCGTATAAGAACGGCGCGTACCGCGACTGGTGCATGTACGCGCTGCTGCGGGAGGATATCGAATGAGCGATACCTATTTCGTCCCCTGCGCCGAGGCGGAGAGCGAGTTCACCGAGAAGCGCTCCCGCTTTATCGGGCGGGTGCGGCGCGTCGAGACGGAAGCCGATGCCCGCGCGTACATTGAGAAAATCAAAAAGCAGCACTACGACGCTCGCCACAATTGCTGGTGCTACATCGTCCACGACGGCGGCATCGTCCGCTACGGCGACGACGGAGAGCCGCAGGGCACGGCGGGGCAGCCGATGCTGAACGTGTTCCAGCGCGAGGGCGTGGAGAACGTCGTCTGCGTCGTGACGCGCTACTTCGGCGGCGTGCTGCTCGGCGCGGGCGGCCTGACGCGGGCGTACGGCAAGAGCGCGAAGGACGCGCTCGACGCGGCGGGCAAGGCTCGCATGACGCTCTGGACGCGGCTGCGCGTCAGCGTGCCGTATCCGCTCTTTGAGCGGCTCACGCGGCTCGTCGACAGCCTCGGCGGCGCCGTCGAGGGCAGCGATTACGGTGCGGACGTGACCGTGACGCTGCGCCTGCCGCAGGAGCAGGGCGCGTCGTTCGAGGCGGCGCTCACCGAGCTGTCGGGCGGCGGCGTTTCCCCAGAGATGCTGGACGCGGTGTTTTTGCCGCAAAAAATTTGACTTCGCTCTTGACATTGCCGCAGGTTCTGCGTATAATACACTCGTTGCGCGTCTGGCGCATCCGGGTGTAGCGCAGCTGGTAGCGCGCTTGGTTCGGGACCAAGAGGCCGTGGGTTCAAATCCCGCCACTCGGACCACGAAAAACGCTTGAAATCTTCTGATTTCAAGCGTTTTTCTTATTTTTCTCACTCGAAGTTTTGGGCGATATTTTTTGGGTGCACGTTTAGGTGCACAGGCGTGAAAAGCCGAAAAAGACGCGCGCCCGCTTGGGAGCGCCGTCTTTGTGTATTGCGGCCTGCGCCGCTATGCGTTTTTTCTGTTGAGCAGAGTGTCCGCAATGCACTCTGCGGCCTCTGCTCTGGCTCTGTCGATGAGGTGGGAGTATCTGTCGCTGGTCGTAGACACCTGCGCGTGGCCGAGCTGCTTGGACACCGTTACGATGTCCGTGCCGTTGGCGATCAGCACACTGGCGACCGTGTGCCGGAAGGCGTGGGGGTTAATCGGTGGCAGGTCGTGGCGCTTGGAGAACTTGCGCGTCCATGCGGTGATGCTCGACGGGTTCATCGGTTCGCCGTACTCCTGTGTGAAGACATATCCCATATCTTTCCATCGGTCGCCGCATTTGATGCGCTGTGCAGACTGTGTTGCTCGATATCTTCTCAGCATGGTCACGGTCTCGCTTGGAATCTTGAGGTATCGGGTCGTACCCGTTTTGGTCGTGGTCTCGTAGACGCCCTTGCCCTTTGCGTAGCAGACGTTTGCGCTGATCTCCAGAACCGCGTTATCCAGATCGACCTTGTCCCATTTCAGACCGGCGATCTCACCACGGCGGCAGCCTGTGACGATCAGCAGATGGATGAGCATCTGCCACTTGAGCGGTTCGGATTCCAGCGCTTCGAGAATACTGGCGACCTGCTCCGGCTGGAAGTAGTTTGGGTCTGTCCGCGATGTTTTGGGCGATATCGCCTTGTCTGCGGCGTTGTATGGCACCAGCATCTCACGCTCCGCCATACTCAGCACTGCGTGGATCAGCCTGTGATGCTCTTGGATGGTCTTGCTGGAGAGTGGTTTCTCTGCTCTTTGTAGTGTGAAGAGGTCGCTGACGGTGCATTGGAGCGCGGCTGCAATCGCGCGGGCCTTTTCTTCAGTGACGACCTCGCCGCGGCAGACTTTGGTGACGGTCGGGTTGGAGGTATGGGATTCAATGGCGAGGCGTGTCTGCGACATTCCCTTTGCTTTCAGCTCCTCTTTGAGCCGCGGCTTGGGTTTGGCTTTTACGACCTCCTCGCATACCGCTTTGGTTTGTAGGGACTTATAAAACATATTCAAATGCTGCGGTCGGATATCGGTCAGCTTCATTCTGCCGATCATGGATTCGTTGATCCGTTTGAGCAGGAACTGATAGCCTTGAATCGTGCTGTGCTTGACGCCGCTCTGCTCCTTGACCTCCAAGACATACGCGGCATACTCCGCGAAGGTCTGGCGGTTGTCCACAACGTAGCCGAGGTCGACTTCCTGCTCGAACTCGAACGCAACTCGTTGGGCTTCTTTCTCAGCTTTTCGCGGCGTCATGCCCTGTGGTGGCATCCATGTCTTATAGTGACGGATCTGCTTTCCGTTAATGTCCCGTCCGCGCGTCACAACGATCTTGAACGAGATGCCGCCATTCTTTTCGATTTTTCGGATGTTTGCCATGATTTTTCCACTCCCTTGTTGTGGGTCGTCGCCGCGCTTGTCATCCGATCATGCGGACAGCGGCGTGCGAGGATGAGGTGTCGCGTCCTGCGGTCGCCGTTCCGTTCGTCAGCACCGATACGACGTTGTCATAGTTGACGTATGCCTTTTTGCCGACGAACGCGGCGACGACCACGCCTTGCTTGACCCAAGTTCGGAGCGTGTTCTCGCTGATGTGATATCCGTTCGCAACCAAGCT
>JAFTGG010000142.1 GCA_017458025.1 Oscillospiraceae bacterium
GAGGCTTTTGCCTACAGTCTGATACTGAAATGCATTCTTTCGGCCATGCTCTTTCGGTTGCCGCGTCAACGGCGGGAAAATACGGCGGTCTTTTTAAGGCAATACCACATCATTCCGGTGCGCAGCCGGAAATTTCGGCAGATGGCGTAAAATTCCGCAGGTCACGCCGGCGCGTGGTCAGGGAATTTGTGGACATACGACGAACATTTCTGCAAGAAAGATGTGTGTCATGAATGGTGCGGTATGGCCTGAAATCGGGGCGATTGAAGCTCGTCGCGGGATTCCGCCTCGCCGCGCTCGCCGGTCTCCTCCCCCTGCTGCTCGCCGGTCTCCCCGTCCGTCGGCTCGCCGGTCGGGTTGTTCGGGTCGATGGGCTGGAGCGGGCCGAGCGGGTTTTCAAACCAATCGACCGGATTCTCGACCTCGCCGTTTCCCTCAGGATTCGTCGGGTCGAGCGGGTTCTCGGAATCAAGCGGGTCCTCGGTCTCCTCGCCCGGCGTCAGATGGATCGTGCAGACGCCCATCGTCGCGATGTCGCTCATGACATACGCGCTGTCGCGCGCGTAGATCGGCGCGCTGTCGGGCATGGACTCGCGGGTGCCCGCCTCCACCTGCGCGGCGTAAGTCTCGAACTGCTCGCCGGTCATCGCCTTGTAGAGCAACTGGCGCGTGTAGCCGAAGCCCGCCGCCGTGTTCGGCGCGGTAAGGTCGACGGTCCAGTGAATCTCGCGCTCCTCCTCGGGGCAGTGCTCGCCCACGGGCAGGCCGCTCTCGCTGCAGAAATACGCGTGGGTGTGCGCGTCGCAGACCAGCGCCGGAGCCATGCCCTGCGGGACGAGCACCGTGCGCGTCTCGCCGCAGCCTTCGCCCGCGAGAAGCCCCGTCTTGTTGCAGACGGTGACACGGTTCATGCCGTCCGAGGTCGTCGGGAAATCCTTGTCCGTCAGCCCGTCGTGGATACGGCTCATGACCATCTTCCACGCCAGCGCCGAGGGGTTCGCGTCGCCCTCGATACGCTCCGGCGTATCGTAGCCGCTCCAGACCGCCGTCGTGTAGTAGGGCGTATAACCGCAGAAATAGCGGTCCTTTTTGGAGTTCGTCGTTCCGGTCTTGCCCGCCTGCGTCATGCCGGAGAACGGCGCGCCCGCGCTGTAGCCCGTGCCGCCGCTGCGCATGACGCCCTTCAAAAGCTCATTGATGGTGTAGACCGTGGTCTCCTTCATGGCGACCCACGAATCCTGCTTGTTGTCGATGACGACGTTGCCGTTGGCGTCGCGTACCTCGATGAACGTGCGCGGCTCGGTGTAAACGCCGTTGTTGGCGAACGTCGCGTACGCCGCCGCCATTTCGATGGTGTTGACGCTCGTTCCGCCGAGGCCGAGATTGCCGACCTTGACCAGATCGTCGTCCGAAAGCGTCGTGAAGCCCAGCTTCTCGGTCATAAACGCATACGACGCCGGCATCGTCAGCTTCATCAGCGTGCGCACGGCGCAGGTGTTCGAGGACTGCTGCAGCGCGTATTGGATCGTCACCAGCCCGTGATAACCCAGGTAGGCGTTGACGGGCCACGCGCTGCCGTTGAGGTCCATGACGGGGTAGTCGTCGATGACGCTCGCCGCCGTGACGACGCCGGCTTCGAGGGAGGGCGCGTAGACGGACAGCGGCTTGATCGCCGAGCCGCACTGCGTCGTGTTCGCGGCGTAGCTCCACTCCAGCGCGCCCTTGCGTTCGCCGACCCTGCCCGCGATGGCGACGATGTTGCCCGTAGCATTGTCGATGACGGTCATGCCGGATTGGAGCTGCTGCCCGCTCTTGGAGGGATAGTTAAAGTTGTTGCGGTCGGCGTAGATCGTCTCCACAAGCTCCTGGATATCGCGGTCCATCGTGCAGTAAATTTTAAAGCCGCCGTTGTAGATCGCGAGGGACGCCGCGCTCTCGTCGTAGCCCCGCTGCTCTTTGAACGCCGCGACCACGTCGCGGTAGACCTGCTCGACGAAGAAGGAGTCGAGCTCCGTATTCACCGCGACAGCCTCCGCCTCGCCGTCCGACGTCTTCTCGACGTAATCCTCGTCGCCGACGAATACCATCTTCTCCGCCTTCGCGGCGGCGTACTCGCGGTCCGTGAGCCAGCCCAGCTCGTGCATCTTCTCCAGCACCGTCAGCTGGCGGTTGCGGTTTGCCGCGCGGGTCTTTTCGTTGCGCAGCGGGTCGTAAGCGTTCGGATACTGCGTAATGCCGACGATCGCCGCGCCCTCGGCGACGGTCAAATCCTCGACGTGCTTGCCGAAGTAGGTCTCCGCCGCCGCCTCGATGCCGTAGGCGCGATGGCCGAAGTAGACGAGATTGAAGTACGTTTCGAGGATATCCTCCTCGGTGTACTTCTCATGCACGCGCAGCGCGCGAAATATCTCCAATATCTTACGGCGGATCGTGACCTGATTCTCGCCGGTGACGTTCTTGACGACCTGCTGCGTGATGGTGGACGCGCCGCGGGCGTTGTTGCCCATCAGCGTATCGTACACGCTGCGCGCCGTGCTCTTCCAATCGACGCCGTCGTGCTCGTAGAAGCGCTGATCCTCGATGGAGATGAGCGCCTTGACGACATGGTCGGGTATCTGGTCGTAGTCGATGAGCGTGCGGTCCTCTTCGCCGTGGAACTTCGTCAGCTCGACCCATGTGTTGGTGTTCCGGTCGGCGTAATAGACGATGGAGCTCTGCTTGAGCGTATACGCCGAGATATCGACGTCCATCTCCGGTTCGAGCACCGTGTCGACATACTTCATGAACGTGCGATAGAACAATCCCGTCGTGAGGACGCCGACGACGAGGATCGTGAACAGGACGAGAAATATACCCTTAACGGCGCCCCAGACGATGCGTCCGGCGCTTTTCTTTTTTCTCTGGGGGGCTGCGCGGCTCGGAGCGCTCGCGCGCGACGCGGCGCGGCTTTCTTCCATAACGGCGGCCTCCTTTCTCTGGTGTTCGGGTGATGCGTATACCACAAGACATGGTATCATACGTCCTTATCTTACCACGGCTGTCAAGTCGCAGTTTGGCGATTTTCCCCTGATTTTTTGATTTTTGCCCGACGGCGCTTCGCGTTTCCTGGGATTTTTCGGAAAGTTTTCTCAACCTTTGGCTTTTTTTACAAAAGAACACTTGCACAAGCGGCCGGAATAGGTTATAATAACAACGCAAACTACTTCGGAGGTGTCTCCCATGAGCGACGATATGGGTCCCGTTTTTGTCTCGATGACCGGCGAAGACGGCGACGTTTTGGATCTGGAATATATCGACGAGATCGAATGGAACGGCGCGACCTATCGCGCGTACTTTCCCGCCGTGTACGAGGACGAGGAGGATTCGGACGAGGTCGAGACCGGCATGATCATCATGCGCGTCGAGATTGTGAACGGCGAGGAAACGCTCGTTCCGGTCGATCCCGACGCGGGCAAGGCGGAGGAAGACGAGTACGACGCCGTGTACGAGGAGTTCATGGAACAAATCCTCTGGGACGACGAGGAGTAGGCCGCTTGAAACGGCTTTGTGTGTAAGTTGGAGGAAGCGAACGTATGGGTGCGGTATTGGGCGTATTGTCCACGGTGACCGGCGTGATCTCCGGGGTGCTCTCCCTTGTGGTGGATATCCTCGGCGAGTTCGGCGTACTGCTGTTTATCGGCGGTTTCTTCGGGCTGCTGGTGGCGTTCCTCTGGTTCTTTTTCCGCTATCTGGATAAGAAGCGGCTGACGCTGCCGACCATCGTGTTCATGCTCTTTTTCGTCATCTTCCTCGGCGGGAATATCCTGATAATCGCGCAGGACGCGCGCACCCGCGACGCGGAGCCCGCGCAGATCGAGAGCAGCGCCGCCGAGGCGGGCGCCGATATCGCCGTCGTGTAACAAAGCGCAATGCCCTGCGGGGTGCGTGATAGCGTTTTTCTATAACCCACATTTCGTTATAAGGGA
Organism: Oscillospiraceae bacterium; assembly: GCA_017458025.1. GTDB lineage: Bacteria > Bacillota > Clostridia > Oscillospirales > Oscillospiraceae > Hominicoprocola. The sequence continues at coordinate 3,966 of JAFTGG010000142.1, forward strand.
CGCCGGATCGGATGGCGGTTTGCAGGCCTCCCGGCTGCATTTTGCGGCTGGACGTTGGAAGCAGTAATGCCGGACGGAGGCGACCCACCTGGCCTTTGGGTGCAGGTTATAACGGGCGCTACACGGCCCTCGCGGGGTAGCCATAATGAATACAGCTGTAACGTAGTGCTTCGCGCACGGGCTGGAACCTTGTTCCGCCCGTGCCGTTTCATTTTTTAAGGAGGTCTGCATCATGACACTTGTCACCAACGGAAGGCTCATCACCCGCGATGAAAACGCCAAGGGCTATTATGAGCGCGGCGCGGTCGCCTACGAGGGCGCGAAAATCGTCGAGGTCGGCGAGGAAGCGGAATTGCGCGCCAAATACCCCGACGCCGAGCTGATCGACGCGAAGGGCGGCGTCATCATGCCCGCCTTCATCAACGCCCACACGCACATCTACTCCGCCCTCGCCCGGGGGCTCTCCATCAAGGGCAACAACCCGACGAACTTCTACGAGGTGCTCGACGGGACGTGGTGGGCGATCGACCGCAAGCTCACAAGAGAGGGCACCAAGGCCAGCGCCGACGCGCTGTACCTCGACTGCATCAAGCAGGGCGTGACCACGATCTTTGACCACCACGCGTCCTACGCCGAGATCCCCGGCTCGCTGCACACCATCGCGGAGAGCGCCAAGGAGTTTGGTATCCGCTCCTGCCTCTGCTATGAGGTCAGCGACCGCGACGGCGAGGAGAAATGCTTGCAGGCGATCCAAGAGAACGCCGACTGGATCGCGGAATGCGAGCGGCGCAAGGACCCGATGCTCGCGGCGATGTTCGGCGGGCACGCGCTGTTCACGATCTCCGACAAGACCTTCGACCGCATGGTGGAGGCGAACAACGGGCGCACGGGCTACCATATCCACGTCAGCGAGGGCATGAACGACGTGTACGACAGCCTGCAAAACTACGGCCGCCGTCCGGTGCAACGCTTGCAGGATCACGGCATTCTCGGGCCGAAGACCATTCTCGGCCACTGCATTCACGTCAACAGCGCGGAGATCGAGCTCATCAGGAACACGGACACGATGGTGGTCAACAACCCCGAGAGCAACATGGGCAACGCCGTCGGCATCTGTCCGGTACTTCCCCTTTACAAGGCCGGTATTCTCTTGGGAATGGGCACCGACGCGTACACGAACGACATGCTCGAATCGCTCAAGGTCGCGCTCTGCTCGCAGCGCTCCAACGCGTGCCTGCCGAACGTCGGCTGGGTCGAGGTGACAGACATGCTCTTTAAGAACAACGCCAAGATCGGCGCGAAGTACTTCCCCGACCCGCTCGGCGTCTTGAAGCCCGGCGCGGCGGCAGATATCATCGTGATGGACTACAAGCCGTTCACGCCGTTCTCCGACGCGAACATCGACGGGCACATGATCTTCGGCATGACCGGCCGCCAGTGCCAGACGACCATCGCGAACGGCAAGGTTTTGATGCGCGACCGCGAGCTGGTGGATATCGACGAGGAGGCCGTCAACGCGCGGATCCTGGAGGCGAGCAAAAAGCTCTGGGGCGAGCTGAACCATTGTACCTACTAGGCCTTGTTGGAAAAATGCCGACATGCCCAAACGGCGGGTCTTTTTCCGCCATACCGCGGCAATTTTTCTTACAATACACAAAGTATTGCTGCGTCAAATCGGCCTTGTCTGGCGAAAAAATCCCTCGCCATTGGTCACGTTGCCCATTTTTAAAACAAGGCCTAAGTGAGACGAGACATTTTGAAGGAGGTTCCCGTCATGTCCGAAAAAATGTACCCTATCCCCTTTGAATCCCTCATGAATTGGGTGGTCGCCGAATACGCCGCCACGGGCGACATATTCGGCGTCCACAAAGCCTACCGCGCGACCGGCAAGACGCTGCCCATCTTCGGCGAGAAGATCGAGACGCCGTTCGGCCCCGCCGCGGGACCCAACAGCCAGCTCGCGCAGAACATCATCGCGTCGTACTTCGCGGGCGCGCGCTTCTTCGAGGTCAAGACCGTGCAGAAGATGGACGGCGCGGAGCTCGCCGCCTGTGTGCCGCGCCCGTGCATTCTCGCTATGGACGAGGGCTACAATCAGGAGTGGTCCACGGAGCTGACCGTGCCGCAGGCGCAGGACGAATACATCAAGGCGTGGTGCGCGCTGAAGGTTATTTCCAAGGTTTACGGCCTCGGCGACCCCGACGGGTTTGTGTTCAACATGTCCGTCGGCTACGATTTAGACGGCATCAAAGGCGAGAAGGTCAACAGCTACATCGACAACATGATGGACGCAAGCGGCACGCCGCAGTTCATGGAATGTAAGCGCGTGCTTAAAGACCTATTCCCCGGGGAAAGCGCGTTCATCGACGGCATCTCGCCGCGCGTCAGCCGTTCCGTCACCGTCTCGACGCTGCACGGATGTCCGCCGGACGAAATCGAGCGCATCGCGTCGTATCTTATCAGCGAAAAACATCTGCACACCTTCGTCAAGTGCAACCCGACGATCTTGGGCTACAAGACCGCGCGCACGATCCTCGACTCTATGGGCTACGACTATATCGTGTTCGACGAGCACCACTTCAACGAGGACCTGCAGTGGGAGGACGCCGTGCCGATGTTCGGGCGGCTGCAAAAGCTCGCGGACGACAGCGGCCTCGAATTTGGCTTGAAGCTCTCCAACACCTTCCCCGTGGACACGACGCGCGGCGAGCTGCCGGGCGACGAGATGTACATGTCCGGCCGCAGCCTGTTCCCGCTGACCATCGAGATGTGCAACCGCATTTCCCGCGCGTTTGGCGGCAAAATGCGCATCTCGTTCGCGGGCGGCGCGGAGTATTTCAACTGCGACAGGCTGTTCGCGGCAGGCATTTGGCCGATCACCGTCGCCACGACGATCTTGAAGCCGGGCGGCTACAACAGATTGCGCCAGATGGTGGAGAAAGTCGAACCCCTCCCCTACCGCGCGTTCTCCGGCACCGACTCCGCCGCCATCGCGGACTTGGCGGCATCGGCGCAGCATGATATCCACCACCTCAAGCCCATCAAGCCGCTGCCCTCGCGCAAGAGCACGGAGCAGGTGCCGTGGCTCGACTGCTTCCTCGCGCCGTGCAAGGGCGGATGTCCCATCGAGCAGGACATCCCCGAATATATTGAGCTGTGCCGCAAGGGGCTATACGGCCCCGCGCTCAAGCTCATCACCGAGAAGAACGCGCTGCCGTTCATCACCGGCACCATCTGCGCGCACCGCTGCCAGAACAAGTGCTCGCGCACCTTCTACGACGAGAGCATCCGCATCCGCGACACGAAGCTCGTCGCGGCCAAGAACGGCATCGACGCCTTAATGGCGTCGATTCGGGCTCCCAAGAAAGTTTCCGGCAAACGCGCCGCCATCGTCGGCGGCGGCCCGACGGGCATCGCGGCGGCGTACTTCTTGGGCCGCGCGGGCGTCGAGACCACCGTCTTCGAGCGCGAGGAAAAGCTCGGCGGCGTACCGCGCTATGTGATTCCCGCGTTCCGTATCAGCGACGAGGCCATCGACAGGGATATCGCGCTGATGGAGAAGTATGGCGTCGAGATCAAGTGCGGCGCGCCCGCGCCGTCCGTCGCGGAGCTGAAAGCGCAGGGCTACACGCATATCCTCATGGCGACCGGCGCTTGGAAAGCGGGCCGGCTCGACATCGAGGGCAACGTCGCCGGCGTCATCGGTTGGATGAAGGAGATGAAGACGCGGGTCAAGCCGTCGCTCAGCGGCAACGTGGTCGTCGTCGGCGCGGGCAACACCGCGATGGACGCCGCGCGCGTCGCCAAGCGCGCGGGCGCGCGCAGCGCTATCCTCTACCGCCGCACGAAGAAGGAAATGCCCGCCGACGAGCATGAGCTGCGGCTCGCCATCGACGAGGGCGTGGAGTTCATCGAGCTGGCGGCTCCCGTCAAGCAGGCGGACGGCAAGCTCATCTGCGAAAAGATGAGGCTCGGCGCGCCCGACGCGTCGGGCAGGCGCTCCCCCGAACCGACGGGCGAAACGTTCGAGATCCCCTGCGACCTCGTCATCTCCGCCGTCGGCGAGAAGGTGGACGACGCGCTCATGGCGGCGAACGGCATCGAGATGGAGCGCAAGGGCCCCGCGTTCCGGACCAATGTCGAGGGCGTATACTGCGCGGGCGACGCGCACCGCGGCCCCGCCACCATCGTCGAGGGCATCGCGGACGCGGCGGCGTTCGCGGAAGCCGTGACCGGTAGGAAGCACGAATACAGTATCCCCGAGGAGGCGTATCCCTCCCACGCCGAGGCGGTCGCGAAAAAGGGCGTGCTCGCCATGACGGCGGACGTCTGCTGCGAGGGCGGGCGCTGCCTGCAATGCAAGGTGATCTGCGAGAACTGCGTGGACTCCTGCCCCAACCGCGCGAACGTGGTCGTCAAGCTGTCGAACAATTCCCACCAGATTCTGCACGTCGACAAGATGTGCAACGAGTGCGGCAACTGCACGCAGTTCTGTCCCTACGCCTCCGAGCCGTGCCGCGACAAGTTTACGCTCTTTCAAACGGCGGAGGATATGGACGACAGCGGGAATGCGGGCGTGCTGTTCCTCTCCGGCGGCAAGGCGCGCGTCCGTATGTTCGCGGGCGTACAGGACGTCGACCTCTCCGGCGAGACGGGCCTTCCGCCGATGCTGGAGGAATTGATCCTCACCATTCGCGACAAGTACGGCTATCTCTACCGATAAGCGGTATCGCCAGAGGGAGGCGCTGCAAAGCGCCTCCCTCTCATTTTTGCTATGGAAATCTCACAAAAATTGTGTTATGCTGTATATGTAGAAATGTGAACATCAAAGGAGTGGAGCCTATGAAAACCATCTTACGCGGCGGCTTTGTCGTCAGCGGACGCTCCAGCAAACGCGCCGACGTGCTCATCGAAAACGGCAAGGTCGCCAAAGTCGGGCATGTGCTCAAGGACGCGCCGTGGGATACGGAGGTCGTCGACGTCAGCGACTGCTACCTCTTTCCCGGCTTCATCGACGCGCATACGCATTTCGACCTCGACGTGTGCAACACCACCACCGCCGACGATTTTGAGAGCGGGACTTACGCGGCGATCCGCGGCGGTACGACGAGCATCGTCGACTTCGCCTGCCCCAACAAGGGCGAGACGCTGGCCTACGGCTTAAAGCTCTGGCACGAGAAGTCCGACGGGCGCTGCTACTGCGACTACGGCTACCACATGACCATCGACGATTGGAACGAGGGCATCGAGCGCGAGCTGGACGATATGTTCGCCGCCGGCGTCACGTCCTTTAAGATGTACCTCACCTACCCCGCCATGATGCTGCCGGACGAGCAGCTATACGAAGCTCTGGTCGCGCTCAGAAAGCGCGGCGGCGTCTGCGGCTTCCACTGCGAGAACGCGGGCGTCATCGACGCGAAGATCGCCGAGCTCAAAGCCGCGGGCAAGGGCGCGGAGGTCTCCTCCCACCCGCTCGCGCGGCCCGACTACCTCGAAGCCGAGGCGGTGAACAGGGTCCTCCGCATCGCGGAGGCGGCGGACGCGCCGGTCATCATCGTCCACACCACCAACCGCGCGGCCTTGGACGAGATCGCGGCGGCACGGCGGCGTGGCCAGACCGTTTACGTCGAGACCTGCCCGCAGTATCTGCTGCTCGACGACTCCGTGTACTACGACCCCGATTACTCCCGCGCCGCGCGTTTCGTCTGCGCGCCGCCCATTCGCACGGTTGACGACGCCGACGCGCTCTGGAAAGCGCTGCGCCGGGGCGAGGTACAGACCGTCTCCACCGACCACTGCTCGTTCACGCTGGAGCAGAAGGACATGGGACGCGGCGACTTTACGAAGATCCCCGGCGGGCTTCCCGGCGTCGAGACGCGCGGCGAGCTGATCTACACCGCGGGTGTCGCGCAAAGGCGGCTGGGCCTCGCGGACATGTGCCGCGTTTTGTCCGAGAACCCCGCGAAGCTCTATGGCCTCTACCCGCGCAAGGGCGTCATCGCGGAGGGCAGCGACGCCGACGTCGTGGTCTACGACCCCCACGCGAACCATGTGCTGCGCGGCGCGGAGCTTGCGAGCAAAGCGGGCTACACGCCGTTCGAGGGCTTTGAGACCAGCGGCTCGATCCGCTCGGTATACCTGCGCGGCGAGCTTGCCGTTGACCGCGGCACGGTCGTAGGCGGCAAAAACGGACAATATCTCACGCGCGAAAAGTGCATGCTGTAAGGAGAGAAAATTATTATGGTCGATTGGAAATATCTGCTGCTGGCGCAGTACCCCGCGTTTTTGCTGCTCTCGGTGTTCTTCCTCGCGAGCTACCTGCGCGTGCGCAAGAGCTCGGCGGTCAAGTCGGTGCTGTGGGTGCTGCTGTTCGGCGTGGCGCTCGCGTGCGCGGTGCTGTTCGCGTTCCTCGGCGTACAGCAGAAGTATTGGACGCTCAAAACGCTCTTCCCGCTCTCGACGGCGAGTTGGATCGGCGTGGCGCTGGTCGTGATCGCGGTCATCGCGCGCATCGTGCATCTCATCGAGAAGAAGCACAACAAAAAAGTCATGGAAAAGGAACTCAAGAAAGCCGCCAAGGAGAAGGATGACGCCGTCGCGCAGGCGCGCGAGGAAGGCGCGGAGGCCGCGCGTCAGGCGCACGAGGAGGGCCGCAAGGCGGCAAAGCAGGAGGCCGAAGCGGTGCGCCTGACGAAAGCCGCCGCCGAGGCCGAC
>JAFTGG010000143.1 GCA_017458025.1 Oscillospiraceae bacterium
AGTTCCTCGGCTTCGAGCAGGTCTACAAGGATGCTCTCACGTGCCTGCCCATCGGCGGCGCCAAGGGCGGCTCCGACTTCGACCCCATCGGCAAGAGCGACGGCGAGGTCATGCGCTTCTGCCAGGCCTTCATGACCGAGCTCTATCGTCACATCGGTCAGGACATCGACTGCCCGGCGGGCGACCTCGGCGTCGGCGGCCGTGAGATCGGCTATCTGTACGGGCAGTACCGCCGCATCGTCGGCGCCGCCGAGTTCGGCGCGGTGTCCGGCAAGGACATCAAGACCGGCGGTTCCATTCTCCGTCCCGAGGCGACCGGCTTCGGCGCGGTGTATTATCTGTGCGAGGTCCTCAAGCACGACGGCCTTGACATCGCGGGCAAGAAGATCGCCATGTCCGGCTACGGCAACGTGGGCTGGGGCATCATGAAGAAGGCTGCCGAGCTCGGCGCGAAGGTCACTTACTTTGCCGGTCCGGACGGCTACATTCACGATCCCGACGGCGTCGTCACCGAGGAGAAGCTCAACTTCATTCTCGAAATGCGCGCCAAGGACCCGATGCATTGCAAGCCCTACGCGGACAAGTTCGGTTGCGAGTTCGTCGAGGGCCAGAAGTGCTGGGGCGTCAAGGACGTCGACATCTACATGCCGGCTGCCACCCAGAACGACGTCAACATGGAGTGGGCGAAGAAGATCGCCGAGTCCGGCGTCAAGTACTACATCGAGGTCGCGAACATGCCGACGACCAACGACGCGCTGGAGTTCCTGAAGGGCCAGAAGCACGTCCTGGTTGCCCCGTCCAAGGCGGTCAACGCCTGCGGCGTGTCCGTCTCCGAGCTCGAAATGGCGCAGAACGCCGAGCGTCTGTATTGGAGCGCCGAGGAAGTCGACGCGCAGATGCACAAGATCATGACCAACATCTACAACGCTTCCGTCGAGGCCGCCGAGCGCTACGGCCTGGGCTACGACCTCGTCGCGGGCGCGAATATCGCGGGCTTCCAGAAGGTCGCCGACGCGATGATGTGCCAGGGTATGTTCTAATACGATTCTCTGATAAAATGCTTCCATTTTATCAGAGCGGCGTCGCGGTGACCCGCGCTGCGCGTTTTGCGCCATCGGCGCAAAACGCGTCTCACGCGGAATCTGACGCGCCTCCGGCGCGATCAAAAGCCTTGGGAAGCTTTTGATCAGATTCTGGTATAAATCGAAAGCAAAACACAAGGGGGAGAGCTTTGGCTCTCCCCCGCAGACTGTAGGCAAAAGCCTCGCAGAGTTTCGCGCCCGCAGGCGCGAAAGAGCTTTGATCGCTTTGCCGACGATCTGATACTGATACTAATATGAGGTAAGAACCGGCGGCCCGCGGGCCGCCGGTTCTTACCTTTATCTTATCTTTTCAGCGATTCGCCCCAGGCGGCGTACTTTGCCACGCGCTCGTCGCGTTCGGCGGGATCCGTGCCCTGCGTGAGGACGTAGACCTTGACCTTCGGCTCCGTGCCGGACGGGCGGACGATGACCGCCGTGCCGTCCTCGGTGTGATAGCGCAGGACGTTCGAGCCCTTGAGCTCCATCTCCGTGCTCTTGCCGGTGAGGACGTCGGTCTCGACGCCGGACTTGTAGTCACGATGGGCGACGACCTTGACGCCGGCGATCTCCTTGGGCGGGTTCTCGCGGAGGTCGGACATCAGCTTCGCCATCTTCTCGACGCCGTCGACGCCGGGCATGACGAGGTTGAGCGTCTTCTCGCCGTACCAGCCGTACTTCTCGAACAGCTTTTGCAGCGCGTCGGCGAGGGTCATGCCCTGCGTCGCGTACCACGCCGCCATCTCGGCGATGAGCATCGAGGCGGTGACGGCGTCCTTGTCGCGGACGTAGTGTCCGATCATGTAGCCGTAGCTCTCCTCATAGGAGAAGATAACCGTGTTCTTGCCCGCGCCCTCGAGCTGGCCCATCTTCTCCGCCATGAACTTGAAGCCGGTGAACGTGTCGTAGCAGTCAAGACCATTGCTCTCGGCGACCTTGCGCGCCATCTCGGTGGTGACGAGGCTCTTGAGCGCCGCGGCGTTGGCGGGCAGCGTGCCCGCGCGCTTCATCGCGCCGATGAGATAGTCGAGCAGCAGCACGCCCATCTGGTTGCCGGTGACGACCTGGAACTCGCCGTCCGGCTTCTGGATCATGACGCCGACGCGGTCGCTGTCGGGGTCGGTGCCGATGATGAAGTTCGCGCCTTCCTTCTTTGCGAGGTCGATCGCGAGGTAAAAGCCCTCGGGATTCTCGGGATTCGGGGACTTGACGGTCGGGAAATTGCCGTCGATCTTCATCTGCTCCGGCTCGCAGATGATATGCTTGACGCCGAGGCGGCGCAGCGCCTCGGGGACGAGCTTGTGGCCGCAGCCGTGGAACGGCGTGTAGACGACCTTGAACGTGTCGGCGACCTTGGCGACGCTGTCGTAGTCGTTGACCATCTTCATGACCTCCTCGAGGAAGCGCTTGTCGCAGTCCTCGCCGAAGATGGTGATCATGCCGGACTTGACCGCCTCGTCGAAGTTCATGGTCTTAGGGCCGGTGAAGATGTCGATCTTCTCCAGATTCTTCGCGATCTGGTCGGCGTGGTGCGGCGGCAACTGCGCGCCGTCCTCCCAATAGACCTTGTAGCCGTTGTACTCCTTGGGGTTGTGGCTGGCGGTGACGTTGATGCCCGCGATGCAGCGGTACTCGCGCACGGCGAAGGAAAGCTCCGGCGTGGGGCGCAGCTCGTCGAACAGGCGCACCTTGATGCCGTTCGCCGCCATGACGCAGGCCGCCGCCTTGGCAAACTCATAGCCGTGGTTGCGGCAGTCCATGCAGATCGCGACGCCGCGCGCCTTCGCATCTTCGCCCTCGGCGCTGATGACGTCGGCAAAGCCCTGGGTCGCCCAATTGATAACAAAGCGGTTCATCTGGTGCAGGCCCATCTTCATCGTGCCGCGCAGGCCGGCGGTCCCGAACTCCAGCGGGGCGTAGAAGCGCTCCTTGATCTCCTTGTCGTCGTCCTTGATGGCTTCGAGCTCGGCGTGCTCGTCGGCGGTCAGCGCGGGGGAAGCCAGCCACTTTTCGTATTCCTTGCGATAGTCCATGTTGCAATCTCCTCCTATATGTAATTTATTCGAAAAATATTGCGCTTAGTTATCAGATTCCGCGTCCAACTCCGACTCGTCGACGGGCCGGAGCAGGTTTTGC
>JAFTGG010000144.1 GCA_017458025.1 Oscillospiraceae bacterium
CGCCCTTGGATATTTTTACGGTATCCGTTGTGACGCGCAGGTACTTTAGGCAGCCAAACATAAAAGGTATCTGATCCAAGGGTAGGACCACATTATCCATATAAGGTTTTTCTAATTCGATATAATCCATATTTAGGCCGCGGAAATCTATTTTCAGAAAGGTGCATTGCCTAAATTTTGCACCCTCCAATGTGGAGTTCCAAATTTTCCCGCCATCCCAGCAGCACCTCGTAAACAACGCACCCGTCAAAGTACAGTTTCGAAAGATAATATTGTGAAAATCCGTATTACTGAAACTGCTATTGTTAAAGGAGCAAAGAATCGGCGTCTTTGATTCAAACTCGCAGTTATAGAACTCGCAGAATTCAAAATCCGACTGGTTAAGTTCGCAATTTTTGAACTTGCAATGCCGGAAAATAGAGCCTGTTGCACATGCCTCCGTAAAATCACAGTTTTCCATTGTCACATGATCCATAATCATATGGTTCAGCATCATGCTCGCATAGTTTTCCGCTCTCAGGGTTTTGTGCTGGACCTGATTTTCGCTATTTTCCGCGCGGTCATAACCCAGACTGCGCAGGCGCTCATAAGTTTTGCTTTTCTTGGCCATATCGTTTTTCCCTTTCAAGCCTTGGTATTACCTAAGGCAATACCGTAAAGTCGACGCGCGCATCTTGCTTGCATAAATGTTCGTCATATGTCCCAAAATTCCTGGCGGCGTATTTTACGAACATGAGTTATGCAGTATTGCCTTAACAGTCACAGCGAATTTAATGTTTTGGTACATGAGCTTTGGAAGATTGTATGATAATTTGTGATTATCTGCTCTTACCATTAAAATAACAAATAAAACCTGCTATTTCAATAGACAATTTTTGACCCAATCTGAAACACTTCATACGAGAACAACAGTAGTTTTCCTGTGCCGTTCCTTCGTCTGTGTAACATTACATCTCGGCTATTGTAAATTGCACGCGACAAATTTCAACGCAAAATTTGAGGGTGAAATTTGTACATTCAGCTAAATGTACCGTTACATTATTGTGGGAATCGCCGAACAAAAAAATGGTGATTTGTTACATCTCTTGTGCTATAATGCCGTTAATAGAACCCGCCGTGATTTTAAGGAAGGTAGCTATGGCAGCGAAGAAGAAAGTGTCTGTCCGTTTCATCGCCGCGCAATGCGGCGTGTCCACGGCGACGGTCTCCCGCGTCATCAACAACGACGACAGCGTCACGGATGCAACGCGGCGCAGGGTGCTTCAGGTCCTGGAGCAGTATCATTACGAAGCGCCCGCGGCTCCCGCCCCCAAGGTGAGCAAGGTCGGCGTGGTCATCGTATCCAGCCGGTCAGACTACTACCACGCCGTTCTGGGCGGCATCGGCCGTTGGTTCCGCGACCGCGGAACGAGCACGATTGCAATCAACACGGAGGGCGTCTCCGGCTATCTCCCGACCGCGCTGGATACGCTTTACGACTCCAACGTGCAGGGCGTGATTCTCGTGAGCTGCGACTATCTCGCTGTTCGGGAGCATCTGCACAGTAAGATCCCCCATGTCTGGATCGACTGCAACGACCGCCCTGATGCGACCGCGGGCATCTGTCAGGTGCAGAGCGATCAATATGTGTCCGGCAAGCTCGCGGCACAGGAGCTGCTGTCCAAGGGCTGCAAAAAGCCGATCGTCCTCACGGGCGCGCACGCGACGCATCGGAGCGACGATCTGCTGAATGGATTTAGGAATGAATTTGCGGCAAACGGTATTACCGTCGAACATGAGCAGATCGTGGCTCTGCCTGATATTAAGGAGTATGTGACGGAGAGTCAGGAGATGATCCGTTATCTCGTAACAAAGGGTTTTGCTTTCGACGGGGTGTTCGCAACGAGCGACGAGCGCGCGTTGGGCGCGTATATGGGCGTTGTGAAGATGGGCTTGACCGTTCCGGACGGCGTCAGGATCGTCGGCTTTGACGGCATCTCCGACGCCTGCACCGAGGTTTTGAATATCACCTGCGTTCAGCAGAACGTCCAACTGCTCACACGCTATGCCTGCGAGATGCTCATGCGGCTCATTGCGCGGGAGGCGATCTGCGATAAGCGCGTCGTCGTCCCCACGAATATCCTGCCCGGTCAGACGACATGACGAGGAAACTCTGTATCCTTCACGGAAGTCCCCGTCCGCACGGCAATACGAATCAGCTCGTCCGCCGCTTCGCCGCGGAAGCGGAGCGGCTCGGCGCCGAATGCGAAAGCTATCATCTTTGCGGGGAAATCGGCGGCGATCATTACGACCTGCGGCTATCCCGCTGAAAAGGGCGCCGATCTTTTTGAGGAAGGCGTCAAACGCTACTGCAAGCACTCGCGGCTCGAATACCGTGGAATGCTCGCGGAGCGCCACATGGGTTACGGTACTGTTTTTATGGATAAAGCGAAAGAACGCCGCGCAGTTGATTTTGCGCGGGAGCTTCTCGAAAAATAAACTGAACGGATCAATGCGCAAGACCATTTAAAATAAAATCATATTTTTAGAAGGGAGAACAATCAATGGCAAGTAAGTACGACGGTCTTTCCCGCATCATCCTGCAAAACGTAGGCGGGAAAGACAACATCACCGCGATCACCCACTGCGTCACCAGGCTCCGGTTCAACCTCAAGGACGAGTCCAAGGCGAACACGGACATCCTGAAGGCGACCGACGGCATCGTGACTGTGATGCAGTCCGGCGGCCAGTATCAGGTCGTCATCGGCAACCATGTCCCGGACGTCTATGCGTCCATCGTTTCGGTGGGGCACCTCGAAAGCCTCGCCGCGAAGATGGACGACGAGGAAGGCCCGAAGCAGAAGCAAAAACCCTTCGACGCCTTCGTCAGCATCGTCACCGGCGTGTTCACTCCGTTCCTCGGCGTGTTCTGCGCCTGCGGTATCCTCAAGGGTATTCTCGCGCTGCTCACGACGCTCGGCGCGCTGAACGGCGAGGGCGGCACCTACAACATCCTGTACTCCCTCGCGGATTCCGCGTTCTACTTCCTGCCGCCGATCCTCGGCTATACGGCGGCCAAGCGCTTCAAGCTGCCCGAGATGGAAGGCCTGCTGATCGGCCTTGCGATGGTCTATCCCTCGCTCATCGCCGGCTCCGGCGTCGACGTCAGCAACCTGTTCCGCATCCCCGTGGTGCTGCCGCCCGCCGGCGACTACACCAGCAGCGTTATTCCCGTAATCTGCGCCGTGGCGTTCGCCGCGTGGTTCGAGAAGAAGTATAAAGAGCACATCCCCGACACCATCAAGATGTTCGCCGTGCCGTTCATCACCCTGATCGTCACCTTCGCGCTGACGCTCCTCGTGATCGGCCCGGTCGCGTCGCTGGTCTCCAACGCGTTGTCCTTCGTATTCAACTGGCTGTATGCCCTCAGCCCGGTCGTGATGGGCCTGGTCGTCGGCGCGCTGTGGCAGGTGCTGGTCATGTTCGGTCTGCACTGGTCGCTGATCCCGATCGCCATGATCAACATGTTCAACGGCGGCGACGTCATTCTCTCCGGCATGTTCGGCACCACCTTCGCCCAGACCGGCGCGGTGCTCGGCATCTGGCTCAAGACCAAGGATAAGAAGCTCAAGAGCCTCGCCCCCGCGGCGTTCATCTCCGCCGTGGCCGGCGTCACCGAGCCCGCCATTTACGGTATCACGCTGCCGAAGAAGACGCCGTTCATCCGCACCTGCGTCATCGCCGGCGTGGCTGGCGCGTTCCTGGGCGCGTTCGGCGTCAAGGCGTTCCAGATGGCCGGCATGGGCGTGTTCGGCTACACCGCGTACATCGACACGGTCAACAACTCCGTCCGCGGCATGATTATCGCGATCGTCATCTCGCTGATCTGCGTGGTGGCCGGTTTCATTTCCGAGTTTGTCTTCTACAAGGACGACGCTCCCGCGAAGGCTGCGAAGCCCGCCGCCGCGAGCGCTCCTAAGGCGGCGGCCGGCGCCGGCGAGACGATTGACGCGCCCGTCTCCGGCAAGGTCATCCCCCTCGCCGAGCTGGCCGATCCGGTGTTTGCCGAGGGCACGCTGGGGCTGGGTCTCGGTATCCTGCCCTCCGAGGGCAAGCTGTACGCGCCCGCGGACGGCGAAATCACCGGCTTGTTCCACACCAACCACGCGTTCAATATCCTGACCGATAACGGCACGGAGCTGCTGATCCATGTCGGCATGAACACCGTGGAGCTGAACGGCAAGGGCTTCCACCCGAAAAAGAAGCAGGGCGACCGCGTGAAGAAGGGCGAGCTGCTGATGGAGTTCGATCTGGACGTCATCAAGGAAGCCGGACTCTCCACCGAGACGCCGGTGCTCATCACCAATCCCGACGAGGTCGGCGGCGTGCAGCCCACGGACAGAGAGACCGTCAAGCACGGCGATCCCATCATTCAGGTTTTGTAAAAAGCAACAACATTCGCACATAGGCACGGGGCAACCCGTGCCTATGGCACAGCTATGAGGCGATTATATGGGAAGCAGAATGGATAGACGGCTGATCTTTCTCGATATCGACGGCACCCTTGCCATGCCGGGAAGCCCTCCCGGCACGGCAACGGTGGAGGCTGTCCGAACCGCGCGGAAAAACGGGCACATGGTTTTCCTGAGCACCGGCCGGGCGAGATACGGGGTTCCGAACGCCATAGAGGCCATCGGATTTGACGGTGGGATCTATTTCGCCGGCGGATATGCGGAAGCGGACTGTGAAACGATTCTGGATCAGCCCATGAACGCGCGCCTCGCCAAACAGGTCATTGACATTTTGCAAGGCGCCAATTTGATCATTTCGCTGGAGTGCGGCGAATGCGCCTATCAAAGCCCTCAGATCGCCGAGCTTTGGAAAGTGATCGGCGATTCTTCCGCGAGCACGGAGCTGCGGCGAGCGCTGGCCGACATGAACGGCAAATCCCTTGCGAATTACGGCGGGGAGGATATCTATAAAATCGGATTTATCGCCTCAAGGCGCGAAGATATCGCGGCAGTCGAACGGCGGCTGGGCGATGCGGCAAAGCTGGTGCGCTTTGACAATATGATGCCCGCGTTTCCGCTTATCTTTTCCGAGATCTCCTCATGGGAGATCAATAAGGGCAATGCGCTCAAGCGGATCTGCGACCATTTGGGAGCGGCGCAGGAACAGTGCGTCGCTTTTGGAGACAGCATGAACGATTCGGAGATCCTGCAGGCGGCGGGCATCGGCGTCGCGATGGGGAACGCCGAGGACGGGCTGAAAGCCTTGGCCGACCGGGTGTGCGAGCCCTGCGCGGAGGACGGGATCGCGAAAGAACTGCAGCGCATAGGATTGGTATAATACTACTCTGCAATGAAAATGAGACATTTCAATTGCAGCCGCTGTGCTGCGCACATCGGCGCGTCTCATACGAAATGCAACGCGCCTTGCGGCGCTATAAAAAGTAGAATACTTCTACTTTTTCATGCATTTCAGTATAATACTAGGCCGGCAGCTACGGCTGCCGCTCGCCTTTTTCGCGCTGAAGGCCATTGCATTGACCGCGCCGATCCGCGCGCTTGGCCAATACGATTTTATCATATTGACGGAAACGGCTGCCGTAACGGCAGCCGTTTCTTTGTATTTTTCAGGTTAGGGCAATACCGCGCCGTTGCTGGCGATGACCTTTTTGTACCAGTCGAAGGACTTTTTCTTCTTCCGGCTCAGATCGCCGCTGCCGTCGTCGTACTTCTCGACGTAGATGAAGCCGTAGCGCTTCGCCATCTCGCCCGTCGAG
>JAFTGG010000145.1 GCA_017458025.1 Oscillospiraceae bacterium
ATTTATTTCAAGGGGTCGCCCCCGTGAAATACGATGAAATGGGAAGTCCTTATGTCTTGCGCGCAAAACGCGCAGCGCGGGTCATCGCGACGCCTCTCTGATAAAATGGAAGCATTTTATCAGAGAATCGTATGAACTATGCTTTCCGCCGTGTTCGCTTGAACAGCGCGGAGATCATGTGCTGGCCCGCGATCTCGCGGCCGAGGACCACCAGAACAAGGATCACGCCGACCGGCAAATCGAGGTTCTGCGTGCTCACGCCGAAGCAGAGCGGCAGGCCGTAACGCAGAATACAGATAATGAGGGACGCGAGCACCGTGCCGAGAATACTGCCCTTGCCGCCGGTGTTGAGCGTACCGCCCAGCACGACCGCGGTGATGATGGCGAGCGTATAGCCCGCTCCGAGGTTGTACTTCGCGGAGTCCACGTTCGAGGTCAGCAGCGTGCCGGCGATGGCGGCGCTGACGGCGGAGAGGACGTAGGTGCTCATGATGACGGCGCGGGTGTTGACGCCCGAATACTCCGCCGCCTGCGGGTTGACGCCGATGAGAAACAGCTTTTCGCCATACTTCGAGCGGTGCAGCAGCCACGCGCAGAAGAAAATCAGCACGATGTAGACGACGATCTGCGTCGGGATACCGGCGATGCTGCCCTTGCCGAGGAAGCGGAACTCCAGAAACTCCCCCGCGTCGTTCTTGGACGGAAAGCCGCTGATGCCCTGATACGCCGGCGTCGCCGAGAGTCCGGAGACCAACAGCGCAAGGCCGGAGTACAGGAAGCTGCCGCCGAGCGTAACGACCATCGGCTGCACGCCGCAATAGGCGACGAAAAAGCCGGACAGCGCGCCGCAGGCCATCGCGACGATGATCGCGCAGACGACCGCGACCCAGATGTTGACGCCGAGGTCGCTCCAAAGGTAGCCCTCCACAATGGATGTAAGCCCGATGATGGACGCCGCCTGGATATCAATGCCGCCCGTAATCATGACCAGCGTCACAAACAGCGCGATAATACACACGCTGATGTAGTTGACGATGCTCGTCATGATGGACGCCGGACGCAGGAACTTGGGATTCGCCGCGCCGAAGACCACAAACTCGAGGATCAGAAAGACGACGAGGAAGGTCTCCCAGCGAAGAAAGACTTTTTTCAGGTTTTTCATGCCTCGCTCCCTCCTTCCTCCGTATGCAGCGCGGTACGGGAGAGCAGGCGCTTGCGTCTTGCCATCTCGATCGAGCGGCGCTGCGCCAGCGCGTCGACCACGACGATGACGATCAGCATGACGCCGGTGATGGTGTTGTCGTAGGTGGACGGCAGGCCGATATAGACCAGCAGACGGCTGATCGACGCCATAATGACCGCGCCGAGCGCCGCGCCGACCATGTTGCCGAGACCGCCCGAGAGCGAGATGCCGCCGAGCACGCACGCCGCGATGGCGGTCATCTCATAGCCGTTGCCGGCGGAGATCATGACCTGCCCGTACTTCGAGGCGAACACGAAGCCCGCCACGCCCGCGAACGCGCCGCAGAGAATATAGGCGATCAGCTTCGTCTTGAATACGGAGATGCCGACGAGGTTCGCGCCCATCGGATTGTCGCCGACGGCAATGAAGTAGCGGCCCTTTTTCGTGCGCGTCACGATCAGGTGCGCCGCGATGAAGATGAGCAGCGTGATGGCATAGTAGACCGTGATCTGCGCGAACAGCACGCGGTTGGAAAAGCTGCCGAGCCCGCTGCCGGTGAAGTTCTCGACCGTGCGCCCGTCGGACACGATATAAATGAGCCCGCGGACGACGCCGTTGGTACCGAGCGTGAAGATCAGCGACGGCACGCCGAACCATGCGACGCCGACGCCGTTCACAAGCCCGACCACCGCGCCGATGAGCAGCACCATGACAAGCATGCGCGGGATCCCGCCGCCCTGCTGGGCGATCAGGCCCGTCGTCGCCGCGGCAAGGCCAAGCGTCGAGCCGATGGAGACGTCGATCTCTCCTGTCATGATGACGAACGCGATGCCGATGGCGAGCAGCGTATACATCGTGGCGTTGTTGAAGCAGCTGATGATGCTGGAATACGAGAGGAACGTCGGATCGACGATGCCCGTGATGAGAAAGAGCACGATCAGGAAAATCAGGCTCGACATCCACCGTGCATGGAGAATGTTTTTCATACCGCCACCTCCTTTTCGCCCACGATGCCGAAGGAAGCGCTCGTCAGGACGTCCTGCGTGATCTCGTCGTGTTGGAACTCGCCGTTGATACGCCCCTGGAACACCGTGATCGCGCGGTCGGCAAGCTCGACGACCTCCTCGATGTCGGAGGAGACGATCAGCACCGCCACGCCGGCGTCCTTGAGCCGGTGAATGATGTTGTACACGTCGCCGCGCGCCGCCGCGTCGATACCGCGGGTCGGCTCGTCAAGAATGACGACCTTCGGCCGCGTGGAAAGCGATCGCGCGATGACGACCTTCTGCTGGTTGCCGCCGGACAGACTGCCGATCAGGTCGTCCAGCGAGACGATCTTGGTGCGGAAGTCGTCGACGTATTGCTGCGCGATGGCGTTCTGCTTTTTGCGGTTCATGTCGATCCTGCCGATCTCGTCCGTGCCGAGCAGCGCGGACGTCGTATTCGACGAGATCGAGCGGATCTTAAAGAGGCCGTGGTAGTGGCGGTCCTCCGGCACGAAGTTCAGCCCCTCGCGCAGCACCTTGCTGGTCGAATGTCCGGTGATGTCCCTGCCGTCGAGCACGACCTTGCCCTTGAGGATCTTATCGCGGCCGAAGATCGTGCTGATGAGCTCCGTGCGGCCCGCGCCGACGACGCCGGCGATGCCGAGGATCTCGCCCGGGTAGAGCTTGAACGAAATATCGCTGAAGCCGTAGCCGCTGAGCCCCTCGACCTCCATGACCGGCTGCAAATGCGCGTAATCGACGGGCGCGTACGCCTTCTTCTCCGATTGGTGCATCTCCGCGTCCGTCGGGAGCAGGCCCTGAATGAGCATTTCCTTGGTGAAGTTCCCCACGGGGCCGCTGAGCGTGATGACGCCGTCCTTCATGATGGCGACGTCCGTCGCGATCTCGAAGACCTCGGTCAGGCGGTGCGTGATGTAGATCATGCTGATGCCCTTGGCGCGCAGGTCGTTCACGACCTTAAAGAGCGCCTGCACCTCGCCGAACGTCAGCGCGCTGGTCGGCTCGTCGAGAATCAGGATCTTTGCCTCGCGCATCAAGCCGCGCAGAATCTCGACGAGCTGCTGCTCCGCGATGGAGAGCGTGTTCGCCTTGCGCTGGAGATTCAGCTTGAAGCCCAGCTCCTCCATGTGGCGGCCGAGGCGTTTTTTGAGCTCGGCAGGGCTCTCGTTGAAGCCGATGAGGATATTCTCCTCCACCGTCATGTTCGGGAACAGCATCGGCTCCTGCGGCACCATATAAATACCTTCCGCCAGCGCGACGGACGGCTTCGTCATGTTGACGGCCTTGCCGCCGATCCGGATCTCGCCGCCGTCCGGCTGGTAGATGCCCATGATGATCTTCATGAGCGTACTCTTCCCCGCGCCGTTGCCGCCGATCAGCACCAGGACCTCGCCGGCGGTGAGATCCATGCTGATCCCCTTCAGCACCGCGTTGGTCCCAAAGGACTTCGTGATATCCCTGACCGACAGAGTGTACTGCGAAGCTTGTTCTGTTATTTCATTAGCCACAGTCTTTCCTCCGCGAGCATAAAATAAACATTTTTCAGGATGTTGAACATTTGTTAGCACCCATAAACTTTTGCGGTTATAGTTTAGCTTTCCCGCGCTTTTTTGTCAATACGCTTTCGCTTGGCTACATTACAAAAAATATGAGTTCAAATTTTGTTTCAAATAAACAAACTTGCATTTTTTGCGTTTTTTCATTTGTAACATATTGCAAAAGCGATTATAATTTACTAGAAAATGCTTCCAAATGCGCATTCTTTTGCTTGACAGATCTTGCCCTGACTGCTATACTCAGGTTTGAGCAACTTTTGTTTGTCTCTCAAACTTTTGCGCCCGAGGTATGATGCATGGATTATGAAGAAAGCCTGATGGCAAAAGCGGCGTGGTACTACTACCACGAGGACCTCACACAAGTACAGATCTCGGATATGCTCGGGCTGAGCCGCATGAAGGTCATCAAGCTGCTCGACCGCGCCAAGCAAGCCGGCATCATTCAATTCCGCTTCCGCCACGACAGTGAAAAGCGTCTGGAGGCGGAGCAGCATCTGGCGAGCCGGTTCTCGCTCAAGGATTGCTTCGTTGTGCCGGCGCCGCTCTCGCCCGAGGACGTCAACGAGAACATCGCGAAAGCCGCGTCCATGTACATCGGCAGCCGCGTATCCAGCGAGAGCTTTATCAACATCGGTTACGGCGACACGACGAGCCGCGTGCTCAACCACCTTGCCATCGACGCTGAGCGGAGCATCTCCTGCGTGTCGCTGACCGGCGGCGTGAGCCACTATCTGCCGAACGCGCACGCCAGCGTGTTCAACTCAAGGCTGTATCTGATCCCGACGCCGCTGCTGGTGTCCAGCGCGGAGGTCGCCACAGCGATGAAGGCGGAAAAGTCGGTGCGCGATATCCGCGACCTCGTTCCGCTCTCCTCCCTCTCGGTGGTCGGCATCGGCGCGATGAACGACAAGGCGACGGTGCTGATGAGCGGCGTGCTGACAAGCAACGACTTTCTGCTGCTCAAGCGCAACGGCGCCGTGGGCGACATTTTGAGCCACTTCATCAACGAAAACGGCGAGCCCGTTTCCACCGACCTCGAAGTGCGCACCATCAGCACGAGCCTCGAAACGGTCAAGAGCCTCAACAACGTCATCGGCGTCGCCGCGGGCCTCGCCAAGGCGGAGGCGATCCGCGCGGTGCTGCGCGGCGGATATCTGGACGTGCTGATTACCGACGAGACCACCGCCGAGGTGCTGCTCGGACAACCGTAAAGAACTACATTAAAATATATTAACAGGAGGAAACCGCTATGGCTGCAAAGTATCTGCTCGCCATCGACGCCGGCACCGGCAGCGTCCGCGCCGTGCTTTTCGACTTCGACGGCAACCAGCTCGGCTGCGTGCAGGAGGAGTGGGAGCACAAAGAGGACCCACGCTTCCCCGGCAGCATGGATTTTGACTGGACGCACAATTGGAAGCTCGCCTCCGGCTGTATCCGCGGCGTGCTGAACGAGACCGGCGTCGATCCGAAGGACATCGCCGGCATCTCGACCACCTGTATGCGCGAAGGCATTTTGCTCTACGACAAGGACGGCAACGAGATCTGGGCGTGCGCGAATGTCGACGCGCGCAGCAACGACGAAGTCGGCGAGCTGATCGCGAGGAACCCCGCGCTGGAGAAAGAGCTCTATCTCCAATCCGGCGAGGCGTACGCGCTCGGCGCGCTGCCGCGCCTGCTGTGGGTCAAGAACAAAATGCCCGAGGTCTACGAGAAGGCCGCGACGCTGGGTATGTTCAACGATTGGCTCATCTACAAGCTGACCGGGATTCTCGCGGTAGAGCCGTCCAACGGTTCCACCACGGGCCTGCTCGATCTCAAGAGCCGCAATTGGGACCCGTCCATCGCGGAGCGCTGCGGCCTGCGCGGCGATATCCTGCCGAAGGTCGTCGAGAGCGGCGTCAAAATCGGCGCGGTCAACGCCAGGGGCGCGGCGGACACCGGCCTTGCCGAGGGGACTCCGGTGGTCGTCGGCGGCGGCGACTGTCAGCTCGGCTGCATCGGCGTCGGCGCGGTGGAGCCGGGCAGCGCGGCGGTGTTCGGCGGCAGCTTCTGGCAGTACGAGTTCAACACCGGCGTCGCCCAGACCGATCCCGACTGCCGCGTACGCGTCAACTGCCACGCCGTGCCCGGCGTCTGGCAGTTCGAGGCGCTGGCGTTCAAGCCCGGCCTCGTGATGCGCTGGTTCCGCGACGGTTTCTGCCAGCTCGAAAAAAAGCTGGCGGAAGAGACGGGCGCCGATCCCTACGACTTGATGAACAAGGAAGCGGAGAAGATTCCCGCGGGCAGCTACGGTATGCTCTGCGCGTTCTCCGACGTGATGAACTTCACGTCCTGGCGGCACGCCGCGCCGACGTTCACAAACTTCGAGCTCGACCCCGAGAAATTCAACCGCTACACGTTCTACCGCGCGATTCTCGAAAACACCGCGCTGGTCACGCTCGGCCACCTCGAACTGGTGCGCGAAACGACAGGCAACGCGCCGAGCGAGATCATCTTCGCCGGCGGCGCGAGCAAGAGCCCGCTCTGGTGCCAGATCCTCGCCGACGTGCTGGGCCTTCCCGTCAAGGTGCCCGTCGTCAAGGAAGCGACCGCGCTCGGCGCGGCGGTCCTCGCGGGCTACGGCGTCGGCGTTTACGACAGCATCGACCACGGCGCAAAGCAGTGCGTCAAATGGGATAAGGTGTTCCAACCCAATCCGGAGAACCACAAGGTCTATACCGAGCTGTATCCGACCTGGAAAAAGGTCTACGACGCGCAGCTCAAGCTCGCCGACGAGCATCTCACGAAGTATATGTGGGCGGCCCCGGGCGTCAACTGAGAGAAAAGGAGAAGAAGCCATGTTTGTCGTGCATGAAGACGATTTTGAATACCGTTTCGGGGACAGCGGCCCCAAGTATCTGATGAAAGGCCCGCGCATGAATTTCGCGCTGGTGCAGTTCCAGCCCGGTCAGGATTTCACCGCCCACTATCACAACGTGATGGAGGAGAATTTCTATATCCTCAGCGGCAAGGTCGACATTATCGTCGACGGCAAGGTCAACACGCTGACCGCCGGACAGTTTATCCACATCGAGCCGGGTGAAGTCCACTACGTCGTCAACAACTATGACGAGCCGATCAAAATGGTCTCGACCCTCGCTCCCTACCAGGAGGTCGACAAGGTCGAAGTGCCTGATTACAAATATTAAGAGGAGGCGTTCCCATGCTCAAAGGCAATATGATCCACCCCGAGATCGCGGAGGTGCTGTCTCTCTGCGGCCACGGCACGAAGGTGCTCATCGCGGACGGCAACTACCCGCTCATGGCGCGCACCGACGGCGCGCGGCTCGTCTATCTCGGCCTCAAGCCCGGTATGCCGACCGTGACGGACGTGCTGGAGTCTCTGCTCTCCGTGTCTAATTTTGAATCCGCCGAAGTCATGCGGACGCCGGACGGCAGCGATCCCGAAATCTTCGCCGATTTCAAGCGCCTGCTGCCCGATGCGCCGTTTACGAAGCTCAACGCGGCGGAATTTTACGCCGCCTGCTGCGAGCCGCTGGTCATGCTGGCAATCTCCACGGGCGAGCAGCGCACCTACGCCAACATTCTGCTGACGGTGGGCTGTTCCTGATCCCTAAGACGCAGTGGCAACTGCCACGGTTCCGCCGTGGCAGTTGTTTCCGCCGCAAACGATAACACCCGATATAATTGGAGGCGATTTTTTGGCTCTGACGATCATCAATCTCATTCTGCCCATCGCCATCGTGCTCGCGCTCGGCATTGCCGCGCGGCGGCGCGGCTGGATCAGCGGCTCGGGCGTCGACGCGCTCAAGAACATCGTGGGCAAGATCACCCTGCCGGTGATCCTGTTCAACGCGATGTTTACGGCGACCTATTCCGCGTCGGCCATCGTGACCATCGTCGCGGTCTTTCTCGGCTTCGCGCTCTCGCTCGGCGCGGGCGTGCTGCTCTCGAAAGCCTTCCCGCAATACGGCAAGTACCTCCCGTTCCTTATCACCACCTGCGAGAGCGGCATGCTCGGCTATCCGCTCATCGCGCTGATCTTCGGCGCGGCGGGGCAGCAGGCGTTCGCTATGGCGGATCTGCCGCACACGGTGTTTTTCTTTTCCGTCGCGGCGACGGGGCTGCGTCTGGCGGACGGGCAGAAAACCGACGTCGGCAGCGTCGTGAAGGGTATCTTCTCCGCCGCGCCGTTCGACGGCATGCTGCTCGGCATGGCGCTGGGTCTTGCGGGTGTGGACGAGCTTCTGGGCTCGACGGCGGCCTGGTCGACCTACACGACGGCCGTCGAGTTCATCACCGCGCCGACGACGGTGCTGGTGCTGCTCTTCCTCGGCTACTCGCTCTCATTCCGAAAAGAGACGATGAAGCCCGTTATCGTGACGGCGCTGCTGCGGCTTTTCGTCATGTGCGCAGTGGGCGCGCTCGTCTCGTTCATCGTGTTCCGGTTCGTCCCGTTCGACCGCGTGCAGCTGTTCGCGATCCTGCTCGTGTTCCTGCTGCCGCCGTCGTTCAGCATTCCGGTGTTCTCGAAGCTCGAGGGTAGCGAGGAATACGTTTCGACCACGATCTCGTTCTCCACCATCGTGACGCTGCTGGTGTTCGTTGTGATGGCGGCGGTCGCGCTGGCATGAAATGCAGGGCAAAAACGGCGCCCGACGCACAGGCGCCGTTTTCTTGTTCCGCTTTCGATATCCCGCGCCGGTCCCGTATGGCCTTCCGGCGGCGCAGGTATTTGGTCTTTTTCACAAAAGGCACTTGCCATATTTTGTGCAAAATGCTATGATATGATTCAATAATCAAAGGAGGCGCGATATGGAGCCCTTTATTCAAGCGGCGGTAGAAAAGCATCACGCGGAGGCGGTCGCGCTCAGCGACGATCTGTACGCGCATCCCGAGCCGCCGGAGGAGGAGTTCCGTTCCAGCGAAAAGATCGTGGCGATCCTGCGCGCTGCGGGCTACGAGGTGGAATATCCGTATATGGGCTACCCCACCGGCTTTCGCGGCGTAATGCGGAACGGAGACGGCCCGTCGGCCGGCATTCTGGTCGAGTACGACGCGCTGCCCGGCCTCGGTCACGCCTGCGGGCAC
>JAFTGG010000146.1 GCA_017458025.1 Oscillospiraceae bacterium
CAATGGATATTTTGAGAGCGGCTACGCCGACCGCATCACCTACTTCGACGCGTTCTTCCGCACGGTGCCCGACAAGGGCGGCTTTGCCATCGCAGCGGGGCTGGAGCAGCTCATCGACTACATCGAGGATCTGCATTTCACCGAGGAGGACATCGCGTATCTCCGCGGCAGGCGTCTGTTCAGTGAGAAGTTCCTCGACTATCTCCGCGACTTTAAGATCACCGGCGACATCTGGGCGATCCCCGAGGGCACGCCGGTCTTCCCGCGGGAGCCGATGGTCACCGTCCGCGCCCGCGCCATCGAGGCGCAGCTCATTGAGACGTTCACGCTGCTGACCCTCAACCACCAGAGCCTGGTTGCCACCAAGGCGAACCGCATCGTCCGCGCCGCGAAGGGCAGGGCGGTGATGGAGTTCGGCTCCCGCCGCGCGCAGGGCAGCGCCGCCGCCATCGACGGCGCGCGCGCCGCGTATATCGCGGGCTGCGTCGGCACGGCCTGCACCATCTCCGACCAGCTCTACGGTACGCCGGCGCTCGGTACGATGGCGCACGCGTGGGTGCAGATGTTCGATTCCGAGTACGAGGCGTTCAAAACCTACTGCGAGCTGTACCCGACGAACGCGACGCTGCTCGTCGATACCTATAACACGCTTAAGTCGGGTATCCCGAACGCGATCCGCGCGTTCAACGAGGTTTTAAGACCCAGGGGCATCACCAAGTGCGGTATTCGCCTCGACTCCGGCGATATCTCGTACCTCACCCGCGAGGCGCTCAAGATGCTTGACGACGCGGGCTGGGAGACCTGCAAGATTACGGTGTCCAACTCGCTCGACGAGTATCTGATCCGCGATCTGTGGCTGCAGGAGGCGCAGGTCGACGCGTTCGGCGTGGGCGAGCGGCTCATTACCGCCAAGAGCGAGCCGGTGTTCGGCGGGGTCTACAAGCTCGTCGCCGTGGAGAACGACGCGGGCGAGGTAATCCCGAAGATCAAGATCAGCGAGAACGTCGGCAAGATCACGACGCCGCATTTTAAGAAGCTCTACCGCCTTTACGACAAACAGAGCGGCATGGCGATCGCGGACTACCTCGGCGTGTACGACGAGACGCTGGACGAGAGCGAGCCGCTGACGCTGTTCGACCCCGAGGCGACGTGGAAGCGCAAGACCGTGCGCGATTTCGCCGCGCGCGAGCTGCTTACGCCCATCTACAAGGACGGCAGGCTGGTCTACGACCGTCCGGCGCTCGACGACATCAAGGAGTACTGCGCGGCGCAGGTCGACACGCTATGGGGCGAGTACAAGCGCTTCGAGAATCCGCAGACCTACTATGTGGACCTCTCGCAAAAGCTCTATGACATCAGACAGGGCCTGCTGCACGAGAACGGCGGCCGGAACGAGTAAGAAAGGACGGACGTTATGGCGGGTTTGCAGCAACGGGGAGAGCGCCGCATCGCCGCGGCGCTGCGCATCGCGCTCGCCGTGGCGCTGCTTTTGCTGCAGATCGCCGTCGTTGTGGCGCTGGCGTATCTGCTCGAACAGCGCGCCGCCATCGTCTACGCCATGCTTCAGATCGGCGGCCTGATCGCCGCCGTCAGCATCTACAACCAGCGCGGCGACGCGATGTACAAATTTACATGGATCATACTGATCCTGACGGTGCCGGTGACGGGGCTGATCCTCTATCTGCTCTGGGGCGGCAATACGCAGCGCAGGCGCCTGCGGCGCGCCGCGTCCCGCCGCGCCGAGGAGCCGGAGAGCGTACGTATGCGCGGCGACCTGAACGCAGACAAGCTCGCGCGCACGTCGCCGTCATGGGCGCGGCTTGCGAACAGCCTGCGCCGCCGCGGCTTTTTGGTTTACGGCAACACGAAAGCGGCGTATCTGCCGGAGGGCAAGCTTCTGCTCGACGATCTGATCGAGCGCTGCGAAAAGGCGGAGCGCTTCATCTTCCTCGAATATTTCATTCTCGCCGAGGGCAAGGTCTGGGACCGTCTCTCCGCCGCGCTCTGCGACCGCTCGCGCGCAGGCGTCGAGGTCAAGGTCATTTTCGACGACTTCGGCAACATCAAGCGCTTTCGCGGCGAGGAGCTGGAGCGGCTGCGCGCGGAGGGCGTCGAGGTGATCGTGTTCAATCCGGTGCACCGCTACGTCAACCGCCTCTACTTCAACTACCGCGACCACCGCAAGCTCGCGAGTATCGACGGAGATATTGTCTACATCGGCGGCGTCAACGTCGCGGACGAGTACGCGAACCTCATCACGCGCTTCGGCTATTGGAAGGACAGCGGCGCGCGGCTTGAGGGCGAGGGCGCGTGGGGCCTGACGGCGGCGTTCATTGATATGTGGCGCTTTCTCGGCGGGGAGACGCACCACGAGCGCGACTACTACCGTCCCCACGGCGAAACGCGCGCGGAGGGCTGGTGCCAGCCGTTCACCGACGGGCCGCAGAACAATCCGGACAATCCCGCGGAGGACACGTTCCTCCAGCTCATTTCAAACGCGAAGCGGTTTTTGTATATCACGACGCCGTACTTCGTTCCTGACGACGAGATGCTGCGCGCGCTGCGCATCGCGGGCGACGGCGGCGTGGACGTGCGGCTGATGCTGCCGGACATTCCCGACCATCGCTACACCGACCTCGTCGCGGAGTCGCATTTTGGCGACCTGCTGGAGCATGGCGTGAAGATCTACCGCTACACGCCGGGTTTTCTGCACCAGAAGACCGTCATGGTCGATCGCGAGGTCGCGTTCGTCGGCTCGGTCAACATGGACTACCGCAGCTTTGAGCTGCACTATGAATGCGGCGCGCTGCTCTACGGGTCCGCCGCGATTGAGGAGCTGCTGGAGGATATGGACGCGATCGTGGAGCAGAGCCACGCCGTGACGATGGAGGAGTGGCGGCGGCGCAAATGGTACCGACGGCTCGTCGAGCCGCTGCTCCGCATCTTCGCGATTTGGATGTAAAACAAGGCCAGTATTAAGAACCCCGAAGCCGTAGGCTTCGGGGCTTTTTTATGCCGCGTTGATGTTGAACCGCGCCGTGTAGGCGGTGAAGACAGGGTCGTTTACCGTGACCGTGAGCTGGAACGGCCCGACGTGGTCGAGGCCGATGCAGCACCGCGCCGCGCAGGTCTCGCCGACAGGCGTCGGGCGCGGCTCGCTGTCCACGCGGTTGGGATAGGCGTAGCCGATCTTGCCCGCGCTGTCTAGCACAATTTCGTCGACGGCGATGTAGATGCCGTCCGAGCTTTCCGAGCGGTAGCCGAGGTTGGTGTAGGTATAGTCCACATAGTATACGGCAGCCGGGGAGGTTTTCGCGTCCGGATTCCGGTCCTTCGTTTCGGCGACGCCCGTGATCGTCACGGCGCAGAGCCCGTCGACCGTCCATGTCTCGCCGACACCGAACGTCTCGCCTTGCCGCGCGGCGAGCAGCTTGTCAAGCTCCGCGGCCTCATAGTACGCGACGCGGATCGCGGGCAGGGTCACGGACTCGCCGGACGGCAGCGTGTAGCTCTCCGAGCCGGCGCACTCGCCGTAGACGGTGATCTCGTCGCCGGCGCGCAGAACGCTTTCGCCGTCCGCAGGCGTATAGGCGGCGTACCAGGTGCCGGAGCCGAGACCGGCGTCCAGATCAATCTGGTCGATGTGGAAGACGACGGTACCGCCGTAAACCAGCTCCGTCACCGTGCCGGAGAACGTGAGCCGATCGCCCTCGTAGCGTTTGGCGTCGCGCGAGACGAGCGCGTACGTCGCCGCTTTGCACGACGCGATGTACGCCTCCCGCGTTTCCCCGCCGCTGTCTTTCTTGCCGAGCAGCGTCCGCGCGCCGAAAAAGACGCCGACCGCCAGTGCGGCGACAAGCGGCAGCAGGAGCCACCGGCGCTTCTTGGGCTTGGCTTTCGCCGACTGCGGCTTTGCCGCGGCCGGCGGCGCGGGCCGCTCTGTGGGAGCGGCTTTCTCTGCGGGAGAGGGCTTTTCCGCGGGCGCGGGTTCCTCCGTGGACGCTGTTTCTTCCACGGGAGTGTTTTTCTCCGCAGGCACGTTTTCTTCCGCGGGAGTTTTTTCCTCTGCAGGCGCGGTTTCCTTCGTGGGTGCAGCTTTCTCCGTGGGCGCGGGCTCCTCCGCGCCGGACGCCGCGTGGGGGTCCTTGCCGCAGTAGCGGCACTGCTTTGAGTTTTTTAGAATGTATTTTCCGCAGGACGGGCAGCGTATGACCTTTGAGCCGTCCGTCAAGGGCTTTTCGCAGGACGGGCAGCGTTCCGCGTCGTCGGATATGGCGTTTCTGCAATATACGCACCAAGCCATCATGGATCACCTCCGCAGTTGCGACATTGAGACTGTTATGGCGTTCTTGCCGCTGAACAGGCGTTTTGCAGCGGAAAACATGCCGCGCTTTTGTACGGAAAAAGCCGTCAATCGGACGATTGACGGCTCCTTTTGGCAGCGGGTGAAGGATTCGAACCCTCACAAACGGAGTCAGAGTCCGGTGTGCTACCATTACACAAACCCGCTAAGTGTTCGTTAGCGAACACTCTTATTATACAGATGCCGAACGATTTGTCAAGGGGTTTATAAAAGAAATTCCACAAGTGTGCGTTTATACTCCTAGTTGAACAGCGGAAGATCGCTGTATCTTACAGAGGAAGGAATATTGCAACATGAAAATCAAAGTCTATGGCAAAGCGCATCGCGAGGGCACGAATCGCAAGACGGGCAAGCTCTACAACTTCAACGCCGTGTACTACCTCGGCAAAGCGTCCGACGTTGAGGGCAATACCTCGGAGCAGCTTTTCCTTGACCCCGTGGAATATCCGCTTGAGACCATTCACGTCGGCAAGGAATACAACGTCGAGTTCAACCAGCGCGGCTATGTCGTGGAGTTAACGCCCGTATGACGCGCCGCGCGGCGGCGTGATACAAACGCTTTCGGACGGTTCATGTCCTTATTACGGCGGCGAGTTCTGTCGCGAGAAGTGTAAAGTCCGTCCGTGGTGTATCCATCTGCGCCGAGATCCCCCGCGAGAATCCGCGCCGCGATAGCGGCGCGAAGTGCAGGGGGTTCAGTATTACCCCCTGCACTTTTGTAGTTTTGTAGTTTGCTGGTTTCGGGCACATAAAAAAGCTGGCTCTAATGGGTCGCCACTTAAAAATGCTTTCCGGCAAAAAAATAGCTAAAGCGGTCATGTCGTGATGATAGCGCCGACTTCATCGGAAGGGTGTCAATATGGGCGGTTCTGTCCGTGTACAAGCACGTAAGTGGCTTGTGACTATCAACAATCCTTTGGAGCATGGTTTCAGTCATGATCATATCAGACAAGCTCTCGCCGAGTTCAAAGGCATGGTTTATTGGTGCATGTGCGACGAACAGGGCGACGAGTGTGAGACGTTA
>JAFTGG010000147.1 GCA_017458025.1 Oscillospiraceae bacterium
CCGCGCAGTGCGTCGCGGGCGTTTGCGCGCCGCCGGTAAGGAAAAACGCGGGATTTCGCCGCATCAGTGCCGCGACGGGGTCGCAGCCCGCGCCGTGGGCGGAGCAGAGCGTCCAAGCCTGCCACGGCCGGCCGAGCCGCGCCGCAAGCAACTGCGCGCTCGATACGCCAGGCAGAACGCGAGATCCGATACCGCGCTCTGTAAGCAGCGGCAACAGCGCCTTCGCGCCGGAATAAAAGCCCGTATCGCCGCTGAAGACGACACATGCCTCGAATGTGTCCTCGCGCGCCAAAAGCTCCATGATCTCTTCGGAGCGCGTCGCGGAAAAGCGCCGCTGACCCGCGCGCTCCGGAACCGCGTCCAGCAGTCGTGCCGCGCCGATAACCAGCTCTGCGCGTTCCAATGCCGCGCGGGCCTCCGCGGTGACGGTCTCCGCCGTACCGCCGCCGAGACCGATCAGAGTCACTTGCATGGTTTCATCTCCTCTATCTCCCGCAGAAGCGTCTCCATCGTTTCGCCCGTCTCCTCGGGCCGCCGCAGTACGACCAGCGTCGCGCCGCATTTCTTTGCCGCCCGCGCCTTTTCCGGAAAACCGCCCGCCGCGCCGCCGTCCTTTGTCACGAGGTATTTGGCGTCGAGCTGCCGCAGCAGCGCCGCGTTCAGTTCCTCCGTAAACGGCCCCTGCATCGCGATGATGTTGCGGTGCGGGATACCGGCCGCCTCACAGGCGGCGATGCTCTCGCGCGAGGGCAGCACCCGCGCGTAAAGCCGCGTCGTGTCCAACACGGCGAACACGCCGAGCTCCTTCGCGCCGGTGGTCAGCAAAACGTTGCCCGCCGTTCCTTTCAAAAATTCCGCCGCCTCCGCCGCGTCCGCGACCGTGAGATATTCCGCCGTGCCGTCCGCGGCGCGCAGCAAGCGCCGGTAGGGTACGTTCGCCGTTTTACAGGCGGCCTTGACGCTCTCCGTAATGCCGGTGGCATAGGGGTGCGTCGCATCGACGCAGAGGTCCGCGTCCCGCAGCAGCGAAAGCTTCTCCCCTTCGCTCCGGCGTCCGGTCAGCACCGTGACGCCCTCCGCCTCGCCCTGCTCCTCGCGGCCATAGTCGGTCGCGACGCAGACTGTGACGGCAACGCCTTGTTTGGCAAGCGCGTGGGAAAGCTCGCGTCCCTCCGTCGTACCGCCGAAAATCACGATTTTCATAGCTGCTTGTATCCGCGCGGCGTCACCATATACGCCCCGATCCGTTTTGTCGCCGAAGCGCCGATAAACACCGTTGTAAACATATCCACCTGCGTATCGCGCAGCTCCGAAAGCGTCAGAAGACGCGTTTCTTCACCCTCGCGCCCGACGTTTCGCGCGAGTCCGCAAAGCGTGCTGCCGCTCCTCGTCTCTAACAAGATTTCACAGGCGCGCGCCAGATAGTCTCCGCGCCGCTTGGATGAGGGATTGTAGAGTACAATCGCGAAGTCCCCTTCCGCCGCGCAGCGCAGACGCTTTTCGATGACCTCCCACGGCGTCAACAGGTCAGAGAGCGAAACGGCGCAGAAATCGTGTCCCAGCGGCGCGCCAAGCAGCGCCGCGCCGGAGAGCGCGGCCGTCACGCCCGCGACGATCTGTACTTCGACGCCCGGATACTCCGGCAAAAGCTCCAAAATCGGCGCCGCCATGCCGTAGACGCCCGCATCGCCGCTGCAGACCATCGCGACGGTCCTGCCGCCCCGCGCCTCTGAAAGCGCGTGGCGGCAGCGCTCGATCTCCTGCTTCATCGGCGTGGCGTAGGTTTCCTTTTCAGGGTACAGCGGCGCGAGCAGCCCGACATACGCCGTATAGCCGCAAAGGAGGTCGGAAGCCGTAATGGCAGCGCGCGCTTCTTATGTTAAGCTATTTTCCTTTCCAGATCCGATTCCCACGATAAAAAGTCTACCCATTGCGCAACCTCCAATCCAATGAAACAGGTACCCTCGAAAGCGCGAAGGTGATCCCCTCGCCCGCATATTTTCGCACAAACATCTCACTGTCCGCGCCCGCCGCCAGCAGCGCCGCGCGCTCGCAGACGTTATCGACGCCGGTGGCCGCCGCCACAAAATCCGAGGCGCTGAACTCTCCCTCAACCGCCGCCAGCTCCTCCGCGGAAAACGTCTTCAACCGCCAGCCGTGCGCTGTGCAAAACGCCAAAAGTCCGCTCTCATTTTCTTTTAAGTCTATCGTGGCGACGCCGCGCACCGCCTCAGGCAGGACACGCTTGGCACGACAAAATTCGGCAAACCGCGTTTCCAATGCCTCGCGCGTCGTGCCGCGCCGGCAGCCGACGCCCAACACCAGCGCGCGCGGCGCGACGGTCAAACCCGCGTGCGGACGGATATCCACCCAAACCTCCGCTTCCCCTGACCGCGTCAGCTCAATGCCCTCCGGCGGCTCGCCGCTGATGGGGAATGTCGAGTTCACGGTGACGGAACCGCCTGCGAGGAGCTTTCCGGAAACCGCCTTGATGCGTTCCGTGCCGGCCACGGCGCAGCCCTGCGCCCGCGCCCACTCGTCAACGGCAAACACGCCGTTCACGTCTGTCGCGGTCGTCACGGCCGCAGTCGCGCCGAGCACATCCGCAATCTCCAGCGCCAGCCCGTTCGCGCCGCAGAGGTGTCCCGACGCCAGCGGAATGGCGAAATGCCCGCCCTCGTCGACAGCGACAACGGCGGGGTCGCTCGCCTTGCTCACGAGATACGGCGCTACAGCGCGCACCGCAATGCCCGCCGCGCCGACATAGACCAGCGCCCGCGCGGTCGGAAACCGCGCCGCCGTCCACTCGCGCAGACTCGCGCCGTCGCGCGTACAGGAGACCTCGCCGCCGAGCGCGGACCGCAGGCGCTGCGCCAGGGCGCGTCCATTCTCCGTAAACGCAAGATAGGCGATACCGCCCCTGTCCGGCCCTTCGCGGAACGCCGTGGAAAACGCCGCGTCGTAAAGCTTGCTCTTTTCATACGGCGCGCCAAGGAAGCCGCCGACGAGCACCAGCGCGGTCTTGTGGATCCCCGCCGTCTCGCCCGCTTCCGCGAGCGTGCCGACCGTGCAGCGGACGATCTTTTCGTCCGCCCATGTCGCTTTATATACCAGCGCGGCGGGCGTGTCCGCCGCATAGCCGCCCGCGAGCAGCTCCTCGCGTACGCGCGGCAGCATGGCGCTTGAGAGAAAGAGCGCCATCGACGCGCCGTGCTTAGCCAGGTCGCGCAGCGCTTCGCGCTCCGGCACGTCCGTTCGGCCAGCGAGGCGCGTGACGATCAGGCTCTGGCTCACGCCGGGGAGCGTGTATTCCGCGCCCAACGCCGCCGCCGCACCAAAGAGGCTGCTGACGCCCGGCGTCACATCGCAGGCGACGCCGTTTTCCGCCAACGCGTCCATCTGTTCGCGGATCGCGCCGTAAAGACTCGGGTCGCCCGTGTGCAGGCGCACGGTGGTCTTACCCGCCGCTTCCGCGCAGCGCATCACGTCCAGCACCTCATCCAAGGTCATCGTCGCGCTGTTGTGGAGCTCACAGCCGTCTTTGCAGTATTGCAGCAGCTCCGGATTGACAAGGCTGCCGGCGTAAATGACAACGTCCGCCGCCTTGAGCAGCTCCGCGCCGCGCAGCGTGATAAGATCCGCCGCGCCCGGGCCCGCGCCGACAAAATGCACCATAGCTAACGACTCCAATCCCGCAAAATCGCTTTTGCTGTTTCCGTTTCGCCCAGAAGGCCGTATTCGTTCGAGAATACCACCGCGCCGGCGCGCAGCATACTGCCCCCACGGCGTTCCAAATGCCGCTGCATCGCGGCAAGCAGGCTCCCGAGCACCTGCTCGCGCAGCTTCGCCGCGTCCAACACCGCGATGCACGCGTCCGTCGTCGCGGCGTCCATCAACGCGCGGCAGGTCGCCGGGTCTGCGCC
>JAFTGG010000148.1 GCA_017458025.1 Oscillospiraceae bacterium
AGGATCATGTAAGCGATGATCTTGGCGCCCTGCTCGCGGGTGAGGTTACCGTCCGGATTGAACGCGCCATCCATGCCGTCAAAGACTTCGATGGCGGTCATAACATCGACTGCTTCGGTGTAGTCGATGTCCGCCGCGTCGGAATACGCGGCGCCGGTACCGACTGTGGCCAGACCGAGCGTCATGACCATTGCCAGCACCAGTGCGAGTAACTTTTTCATAATGAGTTACTCTCCTTTCTAAAATTTGCTAAGGAGCTTCAGACGCCGTGCAAATTTCTCGGCTCGCTTATAGGGGCTAGCCGAACCCGTAAACGAATCGGGATTTCCGCATTTTGTCCTCCGACCCTCGCGAGCATAAGAATAAACGATGTTTCGTCAAATTTCAAGTGGAAAGCCGGCAATGTTAAAAAATTGTAATAAAAGCCGCTTTTTAAAAGCTGTGTTGTAATGCAATCGTAATATTACACAATATCTTGTTCCTGCGGCGCGGCGATCTCCGCGGGTATGTAATCCCTGCCGCTCAGGACCAGATCGCCGCTTTCCACCAGCTCTGCCAGCCGGCTGTATGCCACGTTCGCCTTGACGCCGAGCATCGTCTCGACCTCCCTGCGCGTGATCGAGCCGGCGGCGCGCGCCTGCCGCAGAATACGCTCCTTTTCGCCGCGGGCCCGGTCCGCGTAGCGCAGGCCGTCGGCCGCGCCGTCAAGCCCGTTGCGCAGAAGGAGGTCGCGTATCAGCGTGGACAACCGCGACTTATCCATCGGCTTCCGGCTGCGCGGCGTCAGCAGAACGTGCGGATCGTCCGCCGCGCCCCGCCGCGCCTTCTCCGCCGCCAAAATCTGAATGAACTCCTTGGTCAGCAGAAAATCGCCGCCCTCCGTTGTGACGCGGCCCTTCTCCAGATCAATCTGATCCCATGTCAGGCCCGCAATCTCTCTCAAGGGCATATTCGCCTGCTGCCACAGCCACAGCGCGACGCCGGCGGGCGAGGACTGATTTTCTTCCATGACGCGCCACAGGAGCTCTCCCGCGCTTTCGGCGGAAGGCCTGTCCGGCACGGCCGGCAGGCCGCGCTTTCTTTCGCCGGTAAACGCGTTGCGGTAGGTCGTGACGGACAGGCCCGAAACGCGTATTGCATAGGTCCAATCGTATTTCTCCAGCATTCGCCGCACAAAATCGTGACGCAGGTCGACCAGCCGCACGTCGTTCAGCCCGACGCCGTCCAGCGCCTCCCGCGCCACGCGGGAGATGTACTGCTCGGCGATCCGCTTTCCCGTCTTCAGCGACACCGCCGCATAAACGGGCTGCCGCGCCCCGAACAGGGCGCGCCACTGCCGCAGATATGGCGCCGCTCCGTCCTCCAGCGGCACGTCCCGATCCGGCAAGCGCAAGCGCCGGTTTTCATAGTCCACCTGCGTCCACTCAAGCTTATGGATTTCCGCGCGCGTCAGGCCCTCGCGCCACGCAAGCTGCAAAATCACTCCGGCGATATTGAGCGCGTTGTCAGCCAGCGCTTTCCACATCAGGGCTTCGTCCGGTTGATGGAACACCTCTTCGCGCATATTGACCCTCCCGTCAAAAAATAAGCGGCGCCGCCACTAAGTATACATTATAATTATATACGCGTTTCAATGCAACGAGAAAATTTTTGCTTTGGTGACATTTTGGGGGCAATTTGGCAGCCGTCCGGTGACGTGAAACGTACAACTTTTTTCATTTGTAAAGCACAGGTGCGGCGCACGGTCCGCCGAAAATGAAAAGTAGGAGGTATCAGCTATGAAAAAGACCGAAAATTTTTTGCTCCCGCAGTGGGAAAGCGGCGACAGGGTCCTTCGCGGGGATATCAACGCGGCGTTCGCCGCCGTCGACGCGGCGCTCGCCGCGCAGGGGACGGCCGTCCTCACCGGCGGCTACGTCGGCGACGGAGACCCGGACGACCGCAAGATTGAGCTGGGGCGGAGGCCGAAGCTCGTCCTGATCTCGCCAGCGGGCAAGCCTGCGGAAGCCGTCCACCACGAGCTGGGCATCTTCGCCGACGGCTTCGCGTTCTACATGATCTCGGACGGGAGGCGGTATTCGTCCAACCTCTATCTGCTGGTCACGCTCGACGAGGACGGGTTCACGATCTCCTACGACGGGGCAAATATCCTGTCCGGATACAATCGCGACAGCGCGGAGTACCGATATCTGGCGCTGTGCTGACGCGGTACGCAAAAAGGGAGAAGGCCGAAAGCCTTCTCCCTTTGTAATATGGTATATTACACATAAAATTGAATAAAGCGCGTTATGATGGCGGCAGCCTGTGCGCGGGTCGCCGTGCCCTGCGGCTCCAGCCCCTCGCCCGTGCCTCTGATAAGGCCGGCCCCGACCGCCCAGCGCATCGCGTCGGCCGCCCAGGCAGAAACATCGGCGGCGTCGCCGAATCCGTCGAGCATGGCGCTGCCTGTCACGTCATAGCCCTTCATCTGCGCGTAACGATACAGCATCACCACGAGCTGCTCGCGCGTGGCCCCG
>JAFTGG010000017.1 GCA_017458025.1 Oscillospiraceae bacterium
CGACGTGGATCAATATCAGGGGCAGGAGTACGACGTCATCTTCCTCGACGAGGCGACGCACTTCACCGAGTACCAATACGCGACGCTGACGGCGGCGCTGCGCGGCGCGAACGACTTCCCCAAGCGCATGTATCTCACCTGCAACCCAGGAGGGCCGGGTCACGCGTGGGTGAAGCGGCTGTTCATCGACCGCGACTTTCGCGCGGGAGAGCGTCCGGAGGACTATGTGTTTATTCCCGCGAGGGTGACGGACAACCTGGTCTTGATGAAAAAGGACCCGGAATACGTCCGGCGGCTGGACAACCTGCCCCACGGCCTGCGCGAAGCGTGGCGCGACGGCGATTGGAACGTGTTCGCGGGGCAGTATTTCACCGAGTGGCAGTACGACATGCACGTCTGCGAGCCCTTCGCGCCGCCGGCGTGGTGGCGGTGGTACGTCACGCTGGACTACGGCCTCGATATGCTGGCGGCGCTGCTCATCGGCGTGGACGATATCGGCGAGGCCTACGTCGTCGGCGAGGTCTACGAGGGCCGCGACCGCGGCGAGGGGCACGACGGGCTCATCGTGTCCGAGGCGGCGGAAGCGGTTAAGGAGCTGGCGGGCGATAAGGCCGTCACGGCGTATCTCGCGCCGCCGGATTTGTGGAACGCGCGGCAGGAGACGGGCAAAAGCGTCGCGGACATCTTCGCCGAGCACGGCGTGTATCTCACCAAGACGAGCAATGAACGCGTCGACGGCTGGCTCGCGGTCAAGGAGTGGTTCAAGGTGCGCGAGGACGGGAACGGCGTCCGACGGCCGCGAATCCGGTTTTTTTCAAACTGCCGGAACATCATCCGCTGCCTGCCGCTGCTCCAATACGACGCGCGCCGCGCGAACGATGTGGCGAATACGCCGCACGAGTTGACGCACGCGCCCGACGCGCTGCGCGGGTTCTGCGTGTATTGGACGAGCGCGAGCGCGGGCGAACCCGCGGCCAAACGCGTGAAGCTGATCAATAAGCTGGAGCCGAAGCCGCGCCATAGCCGGCGCGGGGGCTTTTATACGATTCTCTGATTAAAAGGCTTCCATTTTATCAGAGAGGCGTCGCGGTGACCCGCGCCGCCACTTTTGCGCCGATGGCGCAAAAGCGTCTCATACAGAATCTGACGGGCGAAAAAGTCACTCCGCCCGCAGGCGGAATATTCTGCGAGAACCGCCCCGGCGAGAGGGAGCACAAAGGAGGAAAAGATGTCAATTTTTAAACGAATCCCCACCCCCGAAGGGTACGAAAAAGGCCGCGTCTACGACTATTCGACGGCGGAGGGCCGCGTCGCCACGGCGGAGTGGCTGTTCCAGCAGGCGAAGGACGAGCGCGCGGTCCGCGAGGCGGAGTGGCGGCGGTACAACGACTACTACAACTTCGCCCACGACGCGGCGCGGGAGATGGCGGAGGCGTTCGACGAAAGCGGACTTCCGTGGACGCCCGCGTGCGTGCCCGACCCGTACATCATGGTCGAGAGCCAGATCGAGCCGGAGATCCCCATGCCGGAGTTCCACGGACGCGACGACGACCTCGACGGCGTCAAGGCAAAGGAGCGCGAGCTGGCGGTGCGCTACCTCATCGAGGAAAACCGCCTGAACGACCTGAACACCGCCAACGAACGCCGCCTCCGCAAGCTCGGCGACGCGTTCTGGAAGGCGTATTGGGACGAGACGATGCCCTGCGGCGACCGGCGCGGCAATATCCGGATACGCGACGTGGCGGTGCAGAATATCTACCCCGATCCCACGGCAGGGCCGGAGGGGCTGCAGAACGGCGAGTATGTGTTCTATCTCTACACGATGCACAAGCTCAAGTTCTGGCGGCTGTACCATGACGCGCTGGAGCGTCAGGACAAGGCGCTTGACGACGTGGTCGGCGCGGCGCAGTACCGCGAGGCGGACGACATTTTGGAGCCGTACACGCAGAGCACCGCGTCGCGGGACGATCTGGTGCAGATCATGGAGTTCTGGTACCGCCAGCCGTTTGACGCCAAGGACGCGAAAGCCG
Source organism: Oscillospiraceae bacterium (assembly GCA_017458025.1). GTDB lineage: Bacteria > Bacillota > Clostridia > Oscillospirales > Oscillospiraceae > Hominicoprocola. The sequence goes on from JAFTGG010000017.1 coordinate 2,031, forward strand.
GCGCCGTCGGCTGCAGCGTGCAGGCGGGCGGCGTGGAGCTCAAGCATATCCCGAACTATTGGGTGAAGCTCGGCGCGCAGTGCGAGCTGTTCCCGTTCGTGCATTATTGGTGTATCCGCGACGAGACGCAATTCTGGAACAAGAGCGAGCTGGAGCCGATCCTGCCGCTCGTCGACGCGGCGGACCGCGAGCTGGCGACGGGCCTGTTCAACGACGCGATGACGGCGAACGACGTGGTCATTCTCGAGGAGGGCGCGCTCGCGCCAGGCGAGGAGTTCACAAACGTGCCGGGCGCGGTCGTGCGCGTCAATCAGGGGCGCGGCGGCGGCGTCGCGAGGCTCGGCGGCCTCTCCGACGGCGTCAAGAGCCTGAGCATGGTGGGCTGGCTTTTAAACCAGATCCAGCGCACGAACCGAAACTACGACTCCAACAACGGGCAGGAGACGACGCGCGTCACGACCGCCAGCGGGCTCATGCAACTGCGCTCCGACGCGATGACGCAGCAGAAAATCAAGTCCGCCGACCGCAACGCGGGCTTCTGCCGGCTCTATGAGCTGCTGGACAGGCTGGCGCTCGAATACTTCGACGACGACCGGCTGCTGTTCATCGGCGCAAAGCAGTCCGGCGGCGCGGGCGAGACCATCGTTTACAACGGCGCGCGCTACGCGCTCGAATCGCCGGAGCTCGTCGACCCGCTGACGGGCGAGGTGCTTCGGGAGCGGCGCGTTTACTATCCGCGCGTCGACGTAACGGTGAGCGTGGGCAACAGCCTGGGCAGAAGCCCCGCGGCGACCGTAGAGGTGCTGGAAAAGCTGATCGCGACGAAGGTGACGGCGGACAATTGGAAGCTGCTGGCGGCGGAGCTCGACTACCTCGATATTCCGCAGAAGCAGGAGATCGTGGCGGAGTGGAAGGAAAGGTTTGAGCCGACAGAGGTCGTAACGTCCGGATATCCGGACGAGGCGATAGATATTTGAACGAAAGGGGAAACAACAGATGGATCAGGAAAAGACGACTGACGCCGTGGAGACGGAAACGCTGCCGCTCGACGGCGAGCCGACCGCGCTCGACGAGCTCGCGGCGGCGAAGCAGGCGCAGCTTGAGTTCGCGATGCGCGACCTCGACGAGTTCCTTGCCCGCCACGCCGGCGTGGACGTGGAAAAGCTGATGCGCAACGCGAAGTTTCTGCGCTTTTGCGGCTCGCGCATGGGCAGGGAGCCGCTCGCGACGCTGTACGACGACTTTACGGCGCTTGTCAGCGAAGCGGGCGCGGCGGCGGTCGCGCGGCTCCAGAGCCGCAGCATGCGCTCCACGGGCGGCGGCGCTGCCGCAGGCGGCACGCTTTCGCCGGCGCAGAAGTATGTGCTCGACGCGTGGAACGCCGAGCATCCCGAAATGGCGATGACCGCCAGGGAATTTTTGGGACGCTGACGCGCGTGTCGCCGGAAAAAACGTTCAGACTCATTTCGCGCCTGCGGGCGCGAAGCGCTGCGAGGCTTTTGAGAGCCTCAGAAAGGAAGGATTTGAATTATGTCCAATACCGCATGGAAAACCGATAACTATAAGTTCGTCGGCAAGGCGTTCGATTACGCCTACGCCAACCGCCTCAACAAGCTGCTCGCCATTCTCGGCGTCGCCAGCGCCAACAGCATCGACTACGAGCTGACCAGCTCCGGCGGCTACGGCGAGATGCCCGCCTACGACGGCGACAACCTCAATGAGGGCGCGAAGAAGCGCGGCTTCAAGACCATCATCACGCCGGAGGAGTTCTCGCTCTCCGAGTCCGTCGGCTACAAGCAGGCGAAGATCGACAAGAGCGGCGAGTGCTCCCGCGTCGGCAAAATGCTCGGCAGCAGCGCGGCGATGACCGTGTATATGCACGCCCTGCGCATGTTCGCCAAGGCCTTTGACCCCGCCGCCGTCGGCGGCGACGGCAAGAGCTGGGCTGCGACGGACCACCCCAACGCCTCCAAGGGCAGCGAGGGCCGCAAGTTCATCGTCGACCCCGAAAGCGGCACCTACTCCAACCTCATCGCCTCCACGCTCTCCGTCAAGGCGATCACCGAGGCGCAGAGCATGGCGGGCCGCTTCACCACGCCCGACGGCCTGCCGCTGCTCGCGGACATGAACCTGCTGCTCGTGTCTCCCGAGCTGGAGGCCGAGGCGAAGAAGATCTGCGGCGACAACGGCAAGTTCCGCCCGACCCGCAATCCGGAGGATAACTCCAACGCGGCGAACCCTGTCGCGGACCTGCAGTACATGGTCATCGGCGGCGGCAAGGACGGCTTTACCGCCAAGCAGTGGGCAATCTGCGATCCCGCGCTGATGCGCGAGATGGTCAAGCTCGTGTATATCACGCGCCCGACCGTCATGCAGACGGCGCTCGACAACCCGCTCAAGGATCTCTACACCGGCTACGTCGACTTCGGCTGCGGCTGGGGCGACGGACGGCAGATCATCTTCTCAAACCCCGCGTAAGCGGGCTTTTAAGAAGTGCCGGACGGAGACACAGCCGCCTAAAGGGTTCCCGCGCGAGCCCAGCGGAGCGGGTCGCGTGGGAGGAGGAGCCGCAGCGGAGCGAACGAGTTCTGCCGTTTACGGCGGGACGAGCGATACGAAGCTTGTGGCGACGAGGGGCGACGGACGGCAGATCATCTTCTCGAACCCCGCGTAAGCGGGCTTTTAAGAAGTGCCGGACGGAGACACAGCCGACTAAAGGGTTCCCGCGCGAGCCCAGCGGAGCGGGTCGCGTGGGAGGAGGAGCCGCAGCGGAGCGAA
>JAFTGG010000149.1 GCA_017458025.1 Oscillospiraceae bacterium
AGATACGCCAGCTCTCGGCGGTTGGAGTGGCCGTACTCCTTCGCCTGCGCCGCCACGCGCTCGTAGCTGAGCGCCATGTCGCCCAGCGGGATCAGCCCCGTGCCGGGGTCGGCGTCGTCCGCCGACGGCAGCTCGCCGGAGCGCAGCTCCAGCGCGGGGAACGACAGCACGTCCGTGGGCTTGTCCACGTTCCGCTGCTCGCGGTTGAGCTTGTGGATACCGCTGTCGCTCGTGACCAGCACGTCCACCTCGCACGGCAGCGTCACGCCCTCGCAGGTCAGCGCCGTGCGGATGACCTTGCGGATAAACGCGCGCAAGCCGTCGTTGATGCCCGGCACGTCCGCTTCCACCGGAATATAATGTGTTTTTCTCATGTTACCGTCTCCCCTTGCTGCCGCTGTGCTTGTTCTTCGCGTCCTCGTAATCCTGATACGCCTTGATGATGCGCTGTACCATCACATGGCGCACGACGTCCTGATCGTTCAGCTCGCAGATGCCGACGCCCTCGACGCCCTTGAGCACCCACACCGCCTGCTTGAGGCCGGAGAGCTTGTCCGCCGGCAGGTCGATCTGCGTCGCGTCGCCGGTGATGACCATTTTCGAGCCGAAGCCCATGCGCGTCAAAAACATCTTCATCTGCTCGCACGACGTGTTCTGCGCTTCGTCGAGAATGATGAAGCTGTCGTCCAGCGTGCGCCCGCGCATGTACGCGAGCGGCGCGACCTCGATGTTGCCGCGCTCTAAATATTTATTGTAGGTCTCCGCGCCGAGCATATCGAACAGCGCGTCGTAGAGCGGGCGGAGGTAGGGATCGACCTTGCTCTGCAAATCGCCGGGCAGAAAGCCGAGCCGCTCGCCCGCCTCGACCGCGGGGCGCGTCAAGATGATGCGGTTGATCTTGCGCTCGCGGAACGCCGCCACCGCCGCCGCGACGGCGAGGTAGGTCTTGCCCGTGCCCGCGGGGCCGACGCCGATGGTGACGGCGTTTTCCTGAATGGACTCGACGTACTTCTTCTGCCCGATGGTCTTGGGCTTGACAGGGCGGCCCTTGGCGCTGATGCAGATCACGTCCTGCGTCAGCTCGCTGACCTTGTCCTCCTGCCCCGCGCGGGCGAGGTTGATGACATAGCGCACGTTCTGCTCGGTGATGGTTTCGCCGCGGTTCGAGAGCGTGAGCAGCGCGGTCAGCGCCTTGGCGGCGACCATCACGTCCTCCGGCTCGCCGTTGACGCGCAGCTCGCCCTCGCGATTGGCGACAGTGACGCCGAACTCCGTTTCGATGAGATGGATATTCTCGTCGAACGAGCCGAACAGGTTCACCGCCTGCTCCAGGCGCTCGATGCTGATGCGTTGTTCCATGCGTTGTCCTTCTTTCGTAGTTATCCCGTCATAATGGGCACGGCTTCCCCGATCTGCTCCGCGCACTCTGCGCTGAGCGTCACGAGCAGCCAATCCCCCTTGACGGCGCTGGCGACGCGCGCGGAGACGAGCTCTCCGCCCGCGCCGAGCTGTGAAGCGAGATAGCTTTCGAGCGCCGCGCGGCCCAATTCCTCCGCGCTCTCGCGCGTGCGCTCGACGCGCAGCGTATCGTAGGGCAGGTACGTCTCCGTGACCCACGTCACGGGCGTCGCCAGCCCGCCGGGCAGCGTCCACTGTTTTCGACGGATTATTTTATCACATTCCGTCGATAAATTACTAGCCTCTTTTATACGGAATTTTACCCGATTTTCGCCCCATAAAACCGCGTAGGCATGCGATTCCTCTCCCGTGGGCCGTTTCAGCTCGCCGTAGAGCGGGATCTTTGTCGACAATTCGTACCACGTCCTGCCGTAAACCTCGCCCTTGCCCGCGAGATATCGCGTGCCCACGACGGGGTGCTCCACGCCCCGCGTCTCCACCACGCCGCTGATGAGCAGTTGGCCCTTGTGCACCGTCGCGCCCTTGAGCACCCGCGCCTCGCCGTCAAGGGCGCGGACGTCCGTCACGAGCGCGTCGCGCCTCGCGATGACGTTCGTCGGCGCGGCTTCGTTGACGATTTCCGGCTTCGGCACGCGCTCGCGCACGATGACCGTCGCGCGGCAGCCGCGGACGTTGACCGTCAGCCACGCGAGCTCCGGCAGATCGAGCAGCGCGCGGTTGCGCACTTCGCGCTGCCGGACCGCGTAGGCGAACGTGCCGCGCCTGACGCCGTTCTCCGCCAGCACGCGCAGGATCTTCTCCCGCGGCACCGACTCGTTGCCCTCGACTTGAAAATCCCAGATGAAGCACGCGCTCACGATCAGCAGCGCCGCGCACAGCGCAGCTCCCGCGAGGAGCGCGTACCGCCGCCGCAGCCGGCCGAAAAAGAACGGCACCCCCGCGACGCGCTCGATATGCGCCTGCGCGCCAAGATCCGCGCAAGCGGCCTTGAGCCGCCGCCAATCGCGCCGGTCGACGGAGAACGCCAGCTCCTCCGCGCCGAGGAAGCGCGGGTCGCGCAGCGGGATCCCGCGCGCAGCGCAGACGTTGAGCACGCGCTCGGGGAACGCGCTGGACACGCGCGCGCGGACATTGCCGCGCAGCAGCGAAACGAGTTTCTGACACATGCGCCACCTCTCTTTTCGCCATATTTCGGGAGTTCGCCGGATTTACCCGATGAACTCCACCGCGTCGATCTTTCCGCGGATACGCACCTCGTGCTCGGTCATGCGCCGCAGCTCAAGCGAGCCGCCGCGCACGCGCACGATCCCCTTGCCCGCCGAGATGTCGATCTGCGTGTCGCTGTAGGCGAGGATCCCCTCGTGCCCTTCGAGAAAAAACTGCCGGTCGCCGAGCAGCTCCATGTGCGCGAGGCCCGCGACGAGGTCGGCGGGCAGGTCGAACAGCTCCGCCATACGCGTGCGCAGCTCCAGGGTTTTGCTGTATTTGTCCATAGTCCACCTCTTTTCGTAACTCTATGAAACGCGCAGGCGAAATTTGCCTGTCCTTTTCTTTCGCGTTCCCGCATAGGTTTGTCCGGGGTGATGTCCTTGGATAAGCTGAAAGATTTCCTTTTATTTCTGCTGCTCGCCTTATTCGCGGCGGCGCTCCTTTTCTTTCCGGCGGAGGCCTCCGACGCCGCGCGGCAGGGGCTGCGGCTCTGCTTTCAGACCGTGCTCCCCTCCCTGTTTCCCTTTTTCGTGCTCTCGGCGCTGGTCGTCGCCTCCGGCGCCGGCGACGCGTTCGGGCGCGCGCTGGAGCCGGTCATGCGGCCGCTGTTTTACCTGAGCGGCGCGGGCGCGTCCGCGCTGGCGCTGGGTCTGGTCGGCGGCTACCCCGTCGGCGCGCGAACGGTGGCGGAGCTGTATCGCGCGGGGAACCTCTCCAAGGCGGAGGCGGAGCGGCTTTTGAGCTTCTGCAACAACGCCGGTCCCGGATTCATCCTCGGCATCTGCGGCGACGCGGTGTTCGGCAGCGTCCGCGCGGGGCTGTACCTCTATCTCGTCCACGTAGCCGCCGCGGTGCTCACCGGGGTCCTCCTGCGGCGCTGTACGTTCATG
>JAFTGG010000150.1 GCA_017458025.1 Oscillospiraceae bacterium
CAGATTTTCTGGCGATTTTCTCTAAATTACGCTTGACTGTACGGCTTTTTCGTGTTATAATCCCGCTCTGCGTGATGTGTCCACGCGAAAAAATAAGAAAGGAGAACATGAATGCCTACTTTTAACCAGCTGGTTCGCAAGGGCAGAGAGAAGGGGACCTACAAGTCCACCGCTCCCGCGCTGCAGTACGGTCTGAACACCCTCAAGAACAAGCAGACCGACCTCAGCTCCCCGCAGAAGCGCGGCGTCTGCACCGCGGTCCGTACCGCGACGCCGAAGAAGCCGAACTCCGCCCTCCGTAAGATCGCCCGTGTGCGTCTTACCAACGGTTACGAGGTCACCGCTTACATTCCCGGCGTCGGTCATTCCCTGCAGGAGCACTCTGTGGTCATGATCCGCGGCGGTCGTGTCAAGGACCTCCCCGGTGTGCGTTACCACATCATCCGCGGCACCCTCGATGCCCAGGGCGTCGACGGCCGCAGACAGGGCCGCTCCAAGTACGGCGCGAAGCGTCCGAAGCAGAAGTAAGCCCCGAAAAGTAGCTTTGCCAAAAGGTTCTCTATTATATTTATAGTGCTTTACCTCTTTGGCAGGCAAAACACGCTGCAAGCGCAGTGTGAGTACCGATGACATCATTTTTTAATGAAGGAGGGAAGCATAGTGCCCAGAAGAGGTAATGTTCCCAAAAGAGAAGTTCTGCCCGATCCTATGTACAATAGCGTTCTGGTGACCAAGCTCGTCAACTCCATCATGCTCGACGGCAAGAAGGGCGTTGCGCAGAAGGTCGTTTACAGCGCTTTTGATACCATTAAGGAAAAGACGGGCAACGAGCCGCTTGACGTGTTTACGCAGGCGCTCGACAACATCATGCCGAGCCTCGAGGTCAAGGCCCGCCGTGTCGGCGGCGCGACCTATCAGGTCCCGATGGAGGTTCGTCCGGCGCGCCGTCAGACGCTCGGCCTTCGTTGGCTGACGAGCTACGCGCGCGCCCGCGGCGAGCGCACTATGGCGGAGCGCCTGGCCGGCGAGATCATGGACGCGGCGAACAACACCGGCGCGGCTGTGAAGAAGCGCGAAGATACCCACAAGATGGCAGAGTCCAACAAGGCATTCGCGCACTTCCGCTGGTAAGGAAGGTAGCAGTTTATGCCTAGAAAGGTATCTCTCGAAAAAACCAGAAACATCGGCATCATGGCGCACATCGACGCCGGCAAGACCACGACCACCGAGCGTATCCTCTACTATACGGGCGTCAATTACAAGATCGGCGAAACGCATGAGGGTACCGCGACGATGGACTGGATGGAGCAGGAGCAGGAGCGCGGTATCACGATCACGTCCGCCGCGACGACATGCTTCTGGCGCGATCACCGCATCAACATCATCGACACCCCGGGCCACGTCGACTTCACCGTTGAGGTCGAGCGCAGCCTCCGCGTGCTCGACGGCAGCGTGACCGTGCTCTGCGCCAAGGGCGGCGTCGAGCCCCAATCCGAGACGGTCTGGCGTCAGGCGGACCACTATCACGTCCCGCGCATGATCTACGTCAACAAGATGGACATCATGGGCGCCGACTTTTACAACGTGCTCCGCATGATCGAGGAGCGGCTCAAGTGCAACGCCGTGCCGATCCAGCTCCCCATCGGCAAGGAAGCGGACTTCCGCGGCATCGTCGACTTGGTCGAGATGAACGCCGACGTCTACTACGACGAGATGGGCAAGGATATGCGCGTGGAGGAGATCCCCGCGGATATGCTGGAGCAGGCGCGCGAGTACCATGAAAAGCTGCTCGACGCGGTGTCGATGTTCGACGACGAGATCATGGAGATGTATCTCGAGGGGAAGGAGATTCCGACCGATAAGATCCGCGCGGCGATCCGCGCGGCGACCGTCGCCGTCGAGATGATCCCCGTCACCTGCGGCACCTCGTACCGCAACAAGGGCGTGCAGAAGCTGCTCGACGCCATCGTCGACTATATGCCCGCCCCGACGGATATCCCCGCGATCCGGGGCGTCAACCCCAAGACCGATCAGGAAGAGGAACGTCACAGCGAGGACGAGGGTCCGTTCGCGGCGCTCGCGTTCAAGATCATGACCGACCCCTATGTCGGACGCCTCGGCTTTTTCCGCGTCTACTCCGGCACGCTGAACACCGGCTCGTCCGTGCTCAACGCGACCAAGGGCCACCGCGAGCGCATGGGCCGCATCCTTCAGATGCACGCCAACCACCGTGAGGATATTGAGACCGTCTACGCCGGCGACATCGCCGCCGCCGTCGGCCTCAAGAATACCACGACGGGCGACACGCTCTGCGACGAGAAGCACCCCATCGTGCTCGAAAGCATGGAGTTTCCGGAGCCCGTTATCCGCGTTGCCATCGAGCCCAAGACCAAAGCCGGTCAGGAGAAGATGACGGTCGCGCTGATGAAGCTCGCCGAGGAGGACCCCACGTTCAAGACCTACACGGACGAGGAGACGGGCCAGACGATCATCGCCGGTATGGGCGAGCTGCATCTGGAAATCATCGTCGACCGCCTGCTCCGCGAGTTCAAGGTCGAGGCGAACGTCGGCGCGCCGCAGGTCGCCTACAAGGAGACCATCAAGAAGGCCGTCGAGCAGGACACCAAGTATGCCCGCCAGAGCGGCGGCAAGGGCCAATACGGCCACGTCAAGATTAGGGTCGAGCCCAACGAGTCCGGCAAGGGCTACGAGTTTGTCAACGCCGTCGTGGGCGGCGCCGTGCCGAAGGAGTATATCCCCGCGGTCGACGCAGGTATCCAGGGCGCGATGCTCTCAGGTGTGCTGGCGGGCTACCCCGTGGTCG
>JAFTGG010000151.1 GCA_017458025.1 Oscillospiraceae bacterium
CCCGTTATGCCAGCGCGTGCAGAGGTGCGCCTGAATGACGAACCGATTGCGGACCGGCGCGATGACGCGGCCGACGCGCTGCTGCATATCGGGGTTGGGGCTGTAGAGGTCCATACAGTTGACGCCGTGCTCCAGCGCGTAGTCAAAGATTTCGCGGGTGTAGTCCCAATCCCTGTCGATAAAGCCCTCGCAGCCGAGACCGATCTCGCTGACGGTCAGGCCGGTGGCGCCCAAAGTTTTGTATTGCATGGATATGTCTCTCCTGTTTCTCTATAGATGCGTGTCTCTCTCGATCCTGTCGTAGTGCTTGAGCAGGAACGGCTCGATGGCGGCGGTCAGCTTCATATCGAGGTTGAAAAAATAGACCGTAAACGTCACGACAAAGAAGCCAAGGGCAACGAGCAGGAGCTTCCCGAGAAGCTTCAACGCAAATTTCAGGACTTTATTCATCGTTACACCCCTTTCCCCTTACCACGATTCCTCGTCGTGCAGCACTTCGAGCGACGGGTCGATGGGTTCCTCGCGCATGACGGTACGCATGTAGTTATTGATCTGGTCGTGCACGCCCTGGCGGGAGATGATGCGCGGGTCGAACAGGTCGTGAGAGACCCAGACGAGGTGAATGCCCAGCTCGCGGGCGCGGTCCTCGAACATGCCGTGCATGCCGGTGAGCGCCTTGCAGCTCATGTGCTCCCACAGAATGACCATGTCGGCGTTGAACTGCTGCGTAAACTCCCACAGCTCGTTGAGCAGCACCTTGTAGCCGCCGTGCGTGCGGTTGCGCATGATCATGTTCTCGGTGAGCCACGCCATATCGTAGATGGCGGTCTCGCGGTTCTCGGGCGTGTCCTCCTCCGCAAGGACGCGGGTGGAGACCAGAGAGAGCATGTCGGTGAGCGGCACGATGCCCCAGCAGTTGAGCAGCCACACGAGGAAATCCATGTAATAGTGCGACTGCACGCCCCAGATGATCGCGCGGTGGCGATATTCCTTCGCCGCCATTTTCTTTTTCGCGTACGCCTGCTGCGCAAGCTTGGAGATCTTGCGGTCCGCCTCCTCAAACGCGGGAATCCTGCCGCAGATCGCCATATAGTTCGTTTCGGTATAGAGCGCCAGATTGGAGCCGAACACCTGCGGATACGGCGTGCGGTTCATCTCCAGCCACTCCTGGCGGCACTTCGTCGCGTAGTTGACGCGCTTCGCGCACTCAAAGTAGTGCTCCCAATCCCATTTCTCGCCGGTGTGCTTCTCGATGAACGCAATGGCGTTGCGGATCTCCTGCGCGGCGTAGTCCTGCACGTCCTCCTCGCGATGGCGCAAGGGCGCTGCGAGCTGGAACACGGGAATGCCGTCCTCAAGCTCCAAGCGGCGGGAAATGACGCCGTTGCCGAGCAGCGACCCGTCGCAGGTGGTGTTGCATTGGATCGCGCAGGCGCCGAGCACCGGCGCGTCGTCGTCGATGGAAACGCCGGCTTCCGCCTCAGGCATCGGGCAGACGTCGCCCGCGAGGCCAAATTCCTGCGCCACGTCGATGTAATGCTCCGCGGCGTGCTGGTTGAGCAGCACGGAAACGTAAGTCGACGGCGTCTCGCGGCTGAGGCTCTTGAGCGTCGGGAAGCCCATCATCACCGCGGTCATCTCGTTCTCATCGACCAGCACGACCTTCTTTGAGAACTCCGTGTCGTTGCCGATGCGGCGGTCGCCGCGGAACAGGCTGTCGAGCAGCTGCGCCACGTCGTTGATGATGAGGTCCTGCTCGGTGTGGCAGATACGCAGGTACTCGCCGCGCAGCCCCTGCGTATGACGGTCGACCATCATCGGCACGGCGAGGTAGTTCGCCATCCAGCGATAGCGGAACATCGCCTTGACGTTGCGGGGCTTCATCACGAACTTGCCCAGCGTCATCATGATGGTCAGCCAACGGGAATAATCGTAGAGCGTGTCTTCGACGCCGCGCCATTCGCGGCGCTTGCGCACCTTGCCGCCGTCCTTGTAAAAATCGCCGAGGCGGTCCTTTCCGATCTCCTTAGCCATTCGCGACACCTTCTTTCTGGATCTTCTTGATTTCCATGCTTTCCACGAACGCCTGGACGCGCGTGCGCATCTGGCCGGAGGTCGCGATGGAATAGGGCCGGTCGACCGCGAGGACGGGGTAGCCGAACTCCTCGCGCAGAATGTGGGACCCGAGCATCTTCTCGTACGCCCACGGGTCGCAGAACTTCATCTGCTCGTAGATGACGCCGTCCGCGCCGTACTCCTCCGCGACCTTCGCGACGTACTCGCGGCGGCCCACCATCTTGGGCATGTCCATGTAGCGCGGGCACTCGCCGCGGAGCATATATTGGCGGCAGACCTGCGTCAGCGCGTCCTCGTCGTCGGTCAGCGCGATGGGATCGCGGCCGGGCAGAGAGCCGTAGCAGAAACGGTCGGCGCAGACGTAGGCGCCGGAATCCTCGACCAGCTTGATGAAGTCGAGGTCGTCTACCTCAGAGCCGACGACTTCGACGCGGGCGCGGTACGGGAACACCTTGTCCGGCTCGCGCGTCTTGAGCTCCTCAAGCGTCTCCTCCAGCTTGTCGATCAGTAAGTACTTGGGACATGCGTAGGTCGCGAGCGTGATGACGTGGAACTCGTAGCCCGTGATGGCCGGATGCTCGCCCTTGCGGAACTCGCCGATGGCGCGGATCAGCTCGCAGACGCGGTTGTGCTCCGCGACCGCCTGACGGATCGCGGCGTCGGACGTGTCGATGCCGTAATGCTCCGCGAGGGGCTTTAAGATGTGGTTCCGGCACTGCACCACATAGAGGTTCAGGCCGTTGTCGTCGCCCTTCATGGGAATCTCCATGTACTCGTAGAAGAAGTTGGGCTTGTCCTTGCCCATAGCCTTGAGCAGCTCCATGTTCTCGATGCAGCGGTTCATCATCGAGCAGCCGTCCGGCGTGATGATGCAGTCGGCAAAGTTGTAGCCGCCCTCGATGGCGCGCTCAAGCAGCGCGCGGCTGTACTCGCAGAGGAAGCTGGTGAGATAATACGTCGCGACCTCCATCGAGCCCGTGCGCGGCGCGCGCAGGCGCGCGGAAAACGCGCCCGGCAGGTTCAATAGCGGCTCGGGCGTGTTCTCGCAGGTGTAGGCAACGCAGACCTTGCCGTCCTTCTGCGCCTGCCGGATCAACTCGTTGTTGGCTTCCAGCAGAAGATTCTCAAAGTAAATCAGATGCTTTAAATCTTTCAAGTGATATCCCTCTCCTAACAGATTCTCGGTTGTGTGAACGGGAATTTGCCAACTGTTATTTTAAAATATTGCCGTCAAAAAGTCAATTTCTCATGTGCATTTAGCCCATTTCAACAAGATTGCGCAAATAAAGTTGTCAGAAATAACGAAACTGTGCTGCTTCCGATCCCAAGCACAAGGTCTTGATTTTACGCGCCGTCATTGGTACAATATATAGAAACGCAGAACGAAAAAGGAGCGTCGTATGCAGATCACGGAACAATGGATTCTGACCCACGCGCCGAGTCCGACAGTGGCGGAAGACGGGCGCGCGATCTCGGAGAAAGAGCGCTATCTCACGCGCTGCCGCACGAAAGACGCCCTGACCTATTGGGGCGAGTGCGCGGGCAGCGCGCGGAATCCCTATTACGTTTCCATCGACTGCGCGCTGTCCGAAAAGGACCCTACTTACAGCTGCTCCTGCCCCAGCCGCCACTTCCCCTGCAAGCACGCGTTGGCGCTGATGTACGACATTCTTGCCGGCAAAGCGTTTGACGTCGGCGACGCGCCCGCCTACGTCCTCCGCGCGAGAGCGCGGCAGGCAAAGGAAAACGCCCGCGCGGCGGCAAGGCTCGAACGGACGCGGAAGTACGACGCGGCGGTAAAGGAAAAGAAGCTCGCCATGCAGCTCGACGCGCTCGACAAGGCGGAAAAGCTTGCCGACGGGCTGCTGGCAAACGGCTTGCAGACGGTATTCGAGCTTCCCGCTCAGACTCTGGAGCGCATGGCGGCGGAGCTCGGCAACTGCGGGCTGCCCGCCGCGCGGGACGCCTTTGAGCGCATTGCGCTGCTGGCGCGGCAAAACCGCCAAGCCCCGTATGTCCGGAATGGTCAGGATAAGATGCTCCGCGAGCTCGTCTTCCTGCGTGTGCTGACGGAGAAGGCCCGCCGTTTTTTGCGCGAGCAGCTCTCCTCGGAAAGCTACGCGCTGGAAAATCCGCTGCTTTACGAGGCGCTCGGCGGCGAATGGAACGACGACGAGCTGCGGGAGATCGGCTCGTACCGCAAAAACGCGCGTCTGGTGCAGCTCTCCTTTGATGTGGCGTATGACGAAGCGAAGCGCGGCTATCGGGAGCGCGGCTTCTGGGCCGAATTGACGCGCCGCGACATCGTCTGCACCCACAGCTTCCACGCCTCCCGGACGTTGGACTACGTCGGTACCGACGACACCTGCTTCGACTTGCTCGAAATACCGATCCTATACGAATCCCCCGTCTCGCCTTACCCACGCGTCTGGTGGGACAACGCCGCGTCGACGGAACTGTCCGGCGAGGACCTCGCGGCGGTACTGCGCTGCGCCGAGCCTCGGATCGCGAACGCCGCGGAACGGGCCAAGGCGCGGCTGAGCGACCCGCTTTTGCCCGATTTTGTTCCCGTGCTGATAGCGGTCGGTTCGGTCGGACGCGTGGGGGAAACGCTTGTCCTCGCGGACGGCGCGGACGAACGCATCGCGCTGCGCGACCGGCGCGACG
>JAFTGG010000152.1 GCA_017458025.1 Oscillospiraceae bacterium
CGCGCCGGTTACGGCGGTCTGGACGCCGCCGGCGTGCCGGACGAGCTTGCGGACGCCGTCCGCGCGATGCAGGAGGCGGCCGCCGCCAACCAAAACGCGGAAGACGCGTTGAATCGGGCGTGCGACGCGTTTACCGCGCGCTTTCGCGCCGTGGAGGAGAAAAACCATGAGACTTGACAAATACCTAAAGGTCTCCCGCCTCATCAAGCGGCGCACCGTCGCCAACGAAGCCTGCGACACGGGCCGCGTCGAGGTCAACGGCAAGGCCGCCCGCGCGTCCTACGACGTGAAGGCGGGCGACCGGATCACGATTCGCTTCGGCGAGCGCGCGTTGACCGTCGAGGTCGTCAGCGTGCAGGAAAACGCCGGAAAGGCGGAGGCGGCGACGCTGTACAGGGAGATCGCGCAATAATACTACATCAGTATAAGGCATAATTTGAAAAGGGTTTCCATACATTGGTATGGAAACCCTTTTCTTTATCCACGAAAGGAGCGTTATTATGCCTTACGATACCGATTTTACCGCCGCGCCGCACCGCGTCACGCTCGACGGGCGCGACCGCTTGACCGTATCCGGCGTCGAGGACGTCGACCGCTTCGACGAAAACGAGATCGTCATGAACACCGCCGAGGGCGTGCTCGTCGTCACCGGCGAGAACCTGCACATCGACAAGCTGAGTCTCGACGGCGGCGAGCTGCACGTCGACGGACGCGTGGACGCGCTGAGCTATGAGGAAGCCGGCGGCATACGCGGCGGCGGATTGCTCTCGCGCATCTTCGGCGGCTGAGGCATGGGCACCGTCATCGGCGAGCAGGTTCGCACGCTCGCGGCGTCCGTCCTGCTGGGCATGGCGCTGGCGCTGCTGTACGACCTGCTGCGCGCGCTGCGCCTGCGGCGGCGCAAAAGCCGCCGGTTTACCGACGCGCTCGACGGCGTCTACTGCCTCGCGCTTGTGCTCTCCGGCGCGGTGTTCGCGCTGCGCATCGGAAACGGCGAGCTCCGGCTTTACACGCTCGCCGCCGCCGCGGCCGGCGCGGCGGTGTTTTTCGGCGCGCTCTCGCCGCTGCTGCGTCCGCTCTGGGATTTCTGGGCGCGTGTGCTGTTCGAGCTGCTGCGGTTGCTGCGCCTGCCGCTGCGCGCGCTGCAAAATTTTCAAAGAAATTTACATAAAACCGCCAAAAGGCTCTTTCTTTTTTGCCGCCGCTCCTTTATAATAGGCTCGTATCGGAACTACGCGCTCCGCGCAAGGCGCAGAGCGGAGAGAAGGGAGGGCGTCCGCTATGGCGGAACCGAACGCAAGCCCGAAAAGACGCGCAAGCCTGCTGGCGGCGGCGCTCGTCCTCGTGCTGCTGGCTCTGGTGGGGTGGCAGTTGATGCGCATGCGCGACCAGCTCGACGCGGCGCGCGCGGAGCAGACGGCGCTCGCCGAACGCGTCGCGCGCCAGGAGCAGGAGAACCGCTCCCTCGAAGCCGCGCTTGAGCGCGCGGACGATCCGGAGTACCTGCAGGAGCTCGCCCGCGACCAGCTCGGCATGGTGTCGCCGGGGCAGAAGGATTTTTACGACGTGAGCAACTGAATAAAAGGCTTTTTTGAAACCGTTTCTCTTTTGTCTTGTCAAAAGAGAAACGGTTTCAAACTTCCGTAGAGAAAAACGCTTGACGGACGGACTGCCGTGTCTTGTTATGACAAAGGGGGTTAAACGCGACATTGCTTTGATGCCGCGACGCCGTACTGCCGCTGCCTCAATTGCTGTCCACAGGGACAGTCCCGCATGTTTGGCTTTCGGGGGTCTACTTCTCGTTCGTTGCCGAGCCCAACGCTTCGTTCAAAAGCGCATAGCGTTTTTCGATGTCGCATAGATGCTCCCAGACGAAGTCCATTGCGTCGGCGTACCTCCTATGGTCGAGCTCGGCGCTTCGCGCCGCCTCGTTCATGGCGTACAGCAGATTCAACGCTCTATGGAGCCTGACGTTCTCATCGTCCAGCTTTGACCAAATATCCCTCGGCGTATCCATGCGACTGCCTCCTAACAAAAAATGGCGTGGCACGAAGCCACGCCACGAAAAACGCGGCCCCGTGAGTCGCCAAACCAAATCAATATGATACCCAGCGGAAACATGCACATTGAACACGGGGCGCATTTTTACCAAAGAAAAATGCACGTTCCGTTACGAGTATCCGATATTAATTTGGTTTGGCATATAAACCGTACCACAAACGGCGAGGTCTGTCAAGTGCCGCGAACGCGCGGCGGGCAAAGGGCAAAGTCACCCCGCCCGCAGGCGGAATCATCTGCAAAGCGACCCGCCCCTGCAAGAGGCATAAAAAGGGACCGCCGTCAACCGACAGCGGTCCAAGTGGGTGGGATATTGGAAAGCTTCCGACGCCTAATATACCCGACTTGTCCATGTTTTTTTGTCGAACGCCGCCGAGCGCCGGAATTTAGGCATTTTAGCTAAATCGTTTTAAAATTAATACGTTTCTGTTTGACATTTTGCTTAGACATGTTATAATAGAATCAGCACATCGAAAGGAGCGCAGCGTTATGAAATTCACATTTGCCTGCAAGAAAATCAGCCTCAACGACTCCGTCAAAGCCTATGCCGAGAAAAAGATCGGCAAGCTGGACAAGTACTTCCGCAGCGAACCGGAGGCCAACGTCACCTTCGCCGTCGAGAAGAAAAACCGCTGCGTAGTCGAGGTAACGCTCAGAAGCCCGGACGGCACGATGTTCCGCGCGGTGGGAGAAGATCCGGACGGCGATATGCGCGGCGCGATCGACTCCTGCGAGCAGCAGATCGACCGCAAGATCCGCAAGAACAAGACGCGGCTTGCGAAGAATCTGCGCGAGGGCTCCATCAAGTCGGAGGTGCCCGAGGAGTTCGACCTCCACGAGGAGACCGAGTTCAACATCGTGCGCAAGAAGCAGTTCGCGGTCAAGCCCATGAGCCCCGAGGAGGCCATTTTGCAGATGAATCTGCTCGGCCACAACTTCTTCGTGTTCCGGAACACCGAGAACTACGCGCTCGACATCGTTTACAAACGCAACGACGAGGGCTACGGCCTCATCGAAACGACCGAGGATAAATGACTGCGCAATGCGCCGCGGCTTTTCGCGGTGTTTCGGATAAAGCAAGCCCCGCGCCTTTCGGCGCGGGGCTTGCCCGTTTTGTCATTGGTCGATGACGCGTGTGAACTCGGTGGCGCCTTTCTGGAAATGCACGTTCAGCTTCATGCGGTCGGCGCGCATATAGCTCGTCGTGTACTCGTAGATACGCCCGTCCTCGCCGGTGGTGCGGCGCTGGTGGAAGAACGCCGGAATATCGCTGCGGCAGTCGAGCAGCGCCGCCTCGCGGTCGCCGAGCAGCACCGCCTCGTAGGTATCCTCCGCCGAGGCCGGCACGACGCCCACATGGTAGAGCAGGCTGTAAAAGCTGTGCGTCTGGAGCATTTCGCGCGTCAGGTTGGGATAGATGTACTCCGGATAGTACGACGTTTCGACGATCAGCGGCTTGTTGTCCACATTGCGCACGCGCGTGAAGCAGTAGACCCTCGCGTCGGCGGGCAGCTCCATGATCTCGCGGATACGCGGCGAAACCGGCAGCACGTCGAAGTTCACGAGCGTCGAGGACGGGTTCTTGCCCATCTGCGAGACCTCGGTCGTGAACGAATACTGCACGCTCTTGCGGCGCGTGGTCGGGTCGGCGACGAAAGTGCCCTTGCCGCGCTTGCGCACGACAAAGCCGTCCTCCTCCAGCGCGCCGATCGCCTGGCGCACGGTGTTGCGGCTGATGCCGTACGCCTTGCACAGCTCCGCCTCCGACGGCAGCAACTGTCCCACGTCCGCCTCGCCGGAGGTAATGACGCGCTTGATAATGCCGATGAGCTGCGCGTACAGCGGCGTCTCGCTGTCATTGTGCAGCTTTTGGGTCAAAATAGGACTCGTTTCCATCGCTTCCCGCTTCTTTCGTGTTGTTTGGAATGTTTTGATTGTACCATATATATAAGGGATATTTCAAGCAAAAAATCACCGCCGTGAGACGGTGATTTTTGACTGTGCCATATGGATTTTTCAGAACTTGGGCTTGTTCGCGGGGCACTGCGGGGCCTTGCCGTTGCAGACCGCCACGATGTCGTTCGCGACGCTGGTGCAGCAGTTGAGCACCGACTGCTCGGTCGTCGCCGCCATGTGCGGGGTCATGACGACGTTGTCGAGGTCGAACAGCTCGCGGCTGGACTCCTGGATCGGCTCATGCTCGAACACGTCGAGACCCGCCTGGAACAGCGTGCCGTCCTTGAGGCAGGCGATCAGCTCGTCCTCCTTGATCAGGCCGCCGCGCGCGCAGTTGATAAACGTCGCGGTGGGCTTCATCCAGCTAAACTGCTCGCGGCCGATGGAGTGGTGCGTGGACTCGACCTCGGGCAGATGGACGCTGACGAAGTCCGCCTGCTCCCAGACCTCCTTCGCGGTCGCCTTGAGCTCGACCAAATCGCCGACCTTGTCCTGCGTGAGGTACGGATCGTAGCCGATGACCTTCATGCCGAAGCCGTACTTCGCCTTCTGCATGGCGAGCTGGGAGATGCGGCCGCAGCCGATCATGCCGAGGGTCTTGCCGCCCAATTCATAGGTGTGCTCCATCTTCATGCGGACGAGGAAGTTGCCGCCGCGGAACTGACGGTCGACATAGGTAAAGCGCTTGGCGCAGGCGAGCATCAGGAGAATGGCGTGCTCGGCGACGGCGTTGGCGTTGCCGGCGGGCGCGAAAACGACCTGAATGTTCTTCTCGGCGGCGTGATCCATATCAATGTTGTCGAGGCCCGCGCCCTGCTTGCCGATGACCTTGAGGTTCTTGCAGGTATCCATCATCTTCGCGGTGATGGGCTCGGTGCGGCACATGATGCCGTCGGGCTGGAACTCGGCGAGCTCCCTGACGTAGGTCTCCTCGTCGTTGTGCGAGCAGACCTTCACCTCAAAATCGTTCTGCTCAAAGATGTGGGTCGCCACTTCGTTGAGTTCGATGGTGTAATAAACTTTGAATTTCGCCATGACGCGTCTCCTCCATACATTTATCATAATTCTACCAAAAGTAATTGCCGATGGTTAAATTCTATACTGTATCCTGACGAAAAGCAAGGCTTATTTGCAAGATTCTATTCACATTTTTGATGATATGCTTCGTTTTCTGAAATTGTGCCGTCAAATGTCAAAGACCTGCCCGTTTCGCGAGATCGGCACGATCTTTTCCGCGTCGGCGGGATGTTCGCGGCGGTAGCGCTCGATCCAATCGAACTTCTCCCAGAAATGCATCGGGAACAGCGTCCGGACGGGGATCTGCTCCATCAGGTACTCGATGCCCAGACCGTAGGCGTCTCCGAGGCGAGGGTCCAGCGGCGCCATGACAACGTCGATGACCGGCTTGCAGCCGCAGTCCGCGGACTCGTCGCGCACCGCGTCGGCGAGCTTGCCGACGGCGCGGCGGTAGTTCGCCGCCATGTTCGTGCAGTACTGCTTGCCCTCTTCCTCCCAATGCCACCAATTGAGGTCGCCCGCGTGGTAGACCAGCTTCCCCTCGGCGGAGAGCAGGAACGCGACGCCGATATCGGTGGAGACCACGGTGCGGATCGTCAGCGGCGCGCCGCCGGCTTTGGTGGCGTACAGGCTGTTTGCGCGCATGGACGTGACGCGCGAGAAGATCTCCTGCGTCATGCCGAGCTTTTCCCACCGCCGCGTCGCGAGGCGGATGTCGTGGGAAAGGATATAGCGCGTGTCGGGGTATTCGGCGGGCAGCGTAAAGATGCGCTTGTCGAAGTGGTCCTCGTGGCTGTGGCTGGCAAAGACGAGCAGCGGCTTATTCCTGTCGAGCGGCGGCAGCTCGCCCTTCCACCAATCGAACAGGGTGTAGAAATGCTCCCATTCGACCAGGAAGCCGCTGTGGGCAATAAAGGTGACTTTCATAAGCGTCTCCTTGCGAAAATGTGACTTTGATGGAATTATACCACGGAAAGCCCGCTCTTGGCAAACCCAACATCTTGTGTTAGAATCGGACCATGAAAAAGGTCTACGTCGAGATCACGAACGTCTGCAACCTGCGCTGCGCGTTCTGCCCCGGCACGAAGCGCGCGCCTCGTACGATGTCGCCGGACGAGTTTGCGCGGGTGCTCGGCAAGCTGCGAGGGCGGGTCGAATACGTCTATCTGCATATCATGGGCGAACCGCTGCTCCACCCGCGGCTGGGCGAGCTGCTCGATATTGCGGCGCGGCAGGCGATGCGCGTCTGCATCACGACCAACGGCACGCTGCTGGGCGAGCGGGCGGACACGCTGCTCCGCGCGGGCGCGCTGTATAAAATCAGCGTGTCGCTGCACAGCGTCGAGGGAAACGGCGGCGATCCCGCCGCGGCGCGGGACTATCTGGAGCTCGTCTGGTCGTTTGCCGTGCGCGCCGCCGCCAAGGGCGTCATCGTCGCGCTGCGGCTCTGGAACGAGGGCGCGGCGGACCGCGGCAACGGCGTCATTCTCGACTTTTTGCGGGAAAAGACCGGCTCCGCCGATTGGCCCGAGCCGCGCGCCCGCAGCTTTCATCTGCGGGACAACCTCTATCTGGAGCGCGAGGCGGCGTTTGCGTGGCCCGACCTCGGCGCGGACGAAGTCCCCACCGAGTTTTGCCGCGCACTGCGCGAGCAGCTCGGCGTGCTTGCCGACGGCACGGTCGTGCCGTGCTGCCTCGACCACGAGGGCGACCTCGCGCTCGGGAACCTGTTCGCGCAGGAGCTGGGCGACATTCTCGACAGCCCCCGCGCCAAGACGCTGTTCGAGGGCTTTTCCCGCCGCAGTCCCTCCGAAGCGCTCTGCCGCCGCTGCGGCTACGCCATGAGATTTAATAAAAAGTGAACGAGCATTGGGAAAATCTGGATACGCTGCGCGAGCCGCTGCTGGCATGGTACGCCGCGCACCGGCGCGTTCTGCCGTGGCGCGAGGAGCCGTCGCCGTACCGGACGTGGGTCAGCGAGATCATGCTCCAGCAAACGCGCGTGACGGCGGTGCTGCCGTATTTTGACCGCTTCATGCGCGAGCTGCCCGACGTGCGGGCATTGGCCGCGGCGCCGGAGGAGCGGCTCTTTAAGCTGTGGGAGGGTCTCGGGTACTACTCCCGCGCCCGCAACCTGCACCGCGCGGCAAAAACCGTCGTCGACGACTACGGCGGCGAGCTGCCGCGCACCTATGGCGAGCTGCGGAGCCTGCCCGGCATCGGCGACTACACGGCAAGCGCCATTGCGAGCATCAACTACGGCGCGCCCGAGCCCGCCGTCGACGGCAATCTGCTTCGCGTCGCGGCGCGCGTCGCCGGCTGCGGCGAGGATATCATGGACGCGAAAGTCCGCAGGCTGTTCCGCGACAAGCTGGCGGCAGCGATAGACCGAGAGTGTCCCGGCCCATGGAACCAAGCGATGATGGATCTCGGCGCGACGGTGTGCGTCCCGAACGGCGAGCCGCTGTGCGGCGAGTGCCCCGCAAGGCCTTTCTGCGCCGCGTACCGCGCGGATATGACGAAAGTCCTGCCCGTCCGCGCGGAGAAGAAAAAGCGGCGCGCGGAGGAGCGCACGGTGTTTCTGCTGCTCCGCAGCGGCGCTCTGGCCGTGCGGCAGCGTCCCGATACAGGGCTTCTGGCAAAGCTGACCGAGTATCCCAACGTTGAGGGCAATCTTGACGAAGCGTCCGCCCGCGTCGCTCTCGCGCGGTGGGGCGTCAAGCCCGTCAGCCTGGCTCCGTGCGGCGCGGCGAAGCACATCTTCACGCACGTCGAATGGCAGATGAAGGGCTTCGCCGCGGAGGTTGAGGGCAATTGTCCCGATTTTCGCTGGGTGGACGCGGCGGAATTTGAAACGCTCGCTATTCCGGCGGCGTTCAAAGCCTATACCGCGCAGGCGCGGGATTTGTTGAAATCTGTAAACAAGAGGTAATTTCATGGCACAATTATACTTTAAGTACGGCGCAATGGGCTCCAGCAAGACGGCAAACGCCCTCATGGCGCGGTTCAACTACGAGGAACGCGGGCAGCAGACGCTGCTGGTCAAGCCCCAGCTCGACACGCGCGACGGCGACCATATGGTGCACTCGCGAATAGGCTTAGAGTACCCTTGTATCTATTTTCATGAAATGCGCGCCATGCGCGAAGACGACCTCAAAAAGAACGCCTGCATCATCGTGGACGAGGCGCAGTTTCTCACGCGCGAGGAGGTCATGTACCTCGTCCATCTTGTCGACGACTGCGATATCCCCGTCATCTGCTACGGCCTGCGCGCCGACTTTCGCGGCGAGCTGTTCCCCGGCAGCTACGAGCTGCTGGTCATGGCGGACAAGCTGGAGGAGGTCAAGACCATCTGCTGGTGCGGCAAAAAGGCGATCTTCAACGCCCGCTTCGACGAGCGGGGCCGCGTCCTCAAGGAGGGCGAACAGGTCGTGCTCGGCGCGAACGACAAGTACATCGGCCTCTGCCGCAAGCATTGGGCGCAGGGCGATTTGGGGCCTGATTTTTTCAAAAAACAACCATGAAACTGTTATCTTTTAAAAAAGAAAAATTGCCGTTTTGCCCGCCGCTGACGCGGCAGACGCGGAATATGGCCGATATCGAAACGGCGCTGCATGCCGTTTCGATATAATCGCCCCATGCTTTGCGATATTTGCCCGCGCCATTGCCGCGCGGAGCGCACGGAGACAAGCGGCGCGGGGTTTTGCGCCATGCCCGCCGGCGTCGTTGCCGCCAAAGCGATGCTCCACCGTTGGGAGGAGCCCTGCCTCTCCGGCACGCGCGGCGCGGGCTGCGTATTTTTCACCGGCTGCAATCTGGGCTGCTCCTACTGCCAAAACGGTAGAATCTCTCAAGAGAATTATGGTAAGTCTATCACTTCGGCGCGTCTGCGCGAGATCTTTGACGCGCTGATCGCGCAGGGCGCCCACTGCATTGACCTCGTGACGCCGACACACTTTACGCCGTGGGTCCTCGAAGCGCTGCAAGAGCCGCTTCCGGTGCCTGTGGTATGGAATTCCGGCGGGTATGAAAGTGTTTCCGCTTTACGAGAGTCGACTAATAAAGTACAGGTTTACTTACCGGATTTGAAGTACGCGGACAGCACGCTTTCAATGGACTTATCGAATTGTCTGGACTATTTTGAGGTCGCGCGAGCCGCTATCGACGAGATGTTCCGGCAGGTCGGACCGTACCAGATGGGCGAAGACGGGCTGCTGAAACGCGGCGTCATCATCCGGCACATGGTTTTGCCGGGTCAATTAGACAACACGCGCCGCGTGATCGACTACGTCGCGGGCCGATTCGCCCCCGGAGAGGTGCTTTTTTCGCTGATGAGCCAGTATACGCCCCAACAGAACGCCTCGGGACAGCTTGCGCGGCGTATTACAGGCGCGGAATATCGCGCCGCGGTCGAGTACATGCGCGCCTGCGGCTTAACCGATGGATTTGTTCAGGAAAAAAGCTCCGCGAAGGCAGAATACACACCTGTTTTCGATTTGAGCGGGATATAAGCCATTGTATTAATATAATGATACAATGGCCCTTGTTGAATTTAAATCATTGTTTTCTCTCAATCATATAAGGAGGGCTTCCCAAAATGGAATCTCAAAGCTGTCCGCGCTGCGACACGCCGATGCGGCATATGTCCACAGAATACTTGCAGCTTGGCAAAATGAATCCGCTGATCGGCGCTTGGCCGAACCTGTTTGCCGGCGGTTTAAAAGCGGAAATACAGGTCTGCCCGAATTGCCGCAAGCTGGAATTTTTCTACGCGGGCGAGCTGCCGGAGGAGGACGCCGCCTTACCGCAGCGGACCTGCCCGAACTGCGGCTGTGTCCACGATTTTGACTACGGGCGCTGTCCCCGCTGCCATTATGAGTATTGAATTTGAGAGGAAAATGCGCGTACCTTGTTGTATTAATACAGTAGTACATCTGTCATTTTGAGTACAATTTGTTGATTTATATGGATATTATACAGGGGGTATCACTATGGAGCGTACCAGCAAAGAGAACTACTATCTCGACATCGCGCAGACCGTGACGGAACGCGCGACCTGCCTGCGCCGCGTCTATGGCGCGATCATCGTCAAGAACGACGAAATCATCTCCACGGGCTACAACGGCGCGCCGCGCGGGCGTAAGAACTGCGTCGACCTCGGCTACTGCACGCGCGAGGCAATGCGGGTGCCGCGCGGACAGCGCTACGAGCTCTGCCGCAGCGTCCACGCCGAGGCGAACGCGATCATCTCCGCCTCCCGCCGCGACATGGTCGGCGGCACGATCTACCTCGTCGGGCGCGACGCCGCCACCGGCGAGCTGCTCGGCGACGCGGACTCCTGCTCCATGTGCCGCCGCCAGATCATCAATGCCGGCTTGGAACGCGTCGTGATCCGCCGCACGCCGACGGAGTATGTGGTCGTTCCCGTACGCGAGTGGATCTACGAGGACGATTCGATGCCCGATCTTCCGTAAAACAGGAAGCCCGCCTGACGGCGGGCTTCCTGTTTTAGCAGTATCACAAATTGCTGCTGGGGATCTCCTCCGTTTCGGGCGCAAGCTGCCCGATCTGCTCGTCAATGGGCGTCGGGTCGACGCCGCCGGGGATCTCGCTCGGCGCGGGTGCGGGCTCGGCAGGCGGTCCGGCAGGCGAATCGGCGGGCGTTTCCGCCGCCGGAGGTTCCGCGGGCGTCTCCTCCAGCCCGCCGGGGCCGACAAGCACGATACGGCCGCGCGCCTTGTAACGGCTGCGCCCCTCATAGGTCTCCGAAAGCAGGTTGCCCTGCCCGTCGTAGACCTGACGGTAGGTATCGACAACGTAGCCGGTATAGGCGGTCTGCTCGACCTTGCGCTCGCCGGGGGCGAGCTCGTCGGTCTCGATGACCTCATCCTCGGGCGGCGGCGTGCTGGAAAGCGTCACCGTGCGCATCTTGACGCTCGTGTCGTCGGTCTTGGTGCCGAGAATGTTGACCGTCAGACGGTTGTTCGGGCTGTAGACCGTCTCGATCTTGATGGGATACGGCGTATTGTTGCGGAATTGGAACTCCGGCCCGCCGCCGGACACGGTCGCGTCAAGGCCGAGCCCGATGTAGTCGGACGCGAAGCCGTGCGCTGTGCGCGCCACGATCTCAAGGTTCGCCAGCAGCGCCGCGGCATAGGTGGTCGAGCTGCATTGGCACGCGCCGCCGCCGTCCATCTCGACCGTCTTGCCCTGCAGGTAGCCGGGCGCGGACTGGTAGCCGTTGGCGGCGCTGAACGGGCCGCACAGCTCGTAGTAGTCGAACACCTCGCCGCTGTTGAGGACCTTGCCGTTGACGCGCTCGGCGGTCAGCCTGACGTTCGCCTTGCGCCCCGCCGCGCCGCCGACGCGGGTGGTGTAGGTGCCGAGCACGTCGCGAAACAGGACCTGCTCCAGCTCCTCCGCCGTGATCTCCGGCTCGGACGCCTCCGCGGGCACGCTGATCTGCGCGCCGGGCGCGGCGGCGTCGAGCAGCATCTGCGCCTGCGCGACGTCGAAGCTGAGCGCCGCGCGCTCGGGCACGATCGTCTCCGTCTCGGCGTCGTATTTTGCGTTCGCCATCTCGCCGCCGAGCAGCTCGCCCAGCGCCTTCAGGTCGCCCTGGTCGGCGCCGATGACGGTGTAGGGCAGGTCGACGCTGCGCGCGCCGGAGGCGTCGGCGTCCGCGCCGTCCAGCCGCGTTTTCAGCGTATTGCGGTCCACGTTTCGTCCGTCGCGCGCCTTGGTCAGCAGCAACGTATCGCCGTCCGCGACCTCGTAGGAGAAGTCCTCCGCCGGAAGGTATCCCGCCGCCGCGAGCTTCTCCGCCGCCGTTTCCGCCCAGCCGGCGTTCGGCTCCGGCGTGACGACGGTCTTCCTGCCAAGCGCAGAGGTCAACAGGTTCCAGCCGTCGGCAAGGACATTGCCGCTGTGGCTGCTTTCATACGCCTCGTCCGCCAGCGCGCCGGCGTCGAAGGTGGCACCAAGCTCGTCATAGGTGAGGTAGGCGACCTCCTCGCCGTCCTCCAGCGTGATGCGGACGCCGCTCTCCGTGCGCAGGGAATCGAGCGCGGAGTTGATCGCCCATGCCGCTTCGGC
>JAFTGG010000153.1 GCA_017458025.1 Oscillospiraceae bacterium
CCGGCGCGAGGACGTAGTCCACGTCGATCACGAGGCAATGCAGCCGATGCGCGAGGCGGCGGGAAAAATAGATATCCCGCTCCGTGTGGTCGAGACACCAGCCGCCGCCATGGACATTGACGACCACCGGCAGCTTTTTGTCGGGGGCGGTCTCACGTTCCCGCACGACAAAAATATGTGTCGTACCGAAGTCGGTCTTGATAAATTCCTCCTGCACCTGCGTTTCTTCGTCAAGGCTCCGGAACATCCGGCGCGTTTCCTCCGGAATGCGTCCCGAGGCGCGGCGGCGGCTCTCTTGTGCGATCTGCGCAAGCTGCTGTTCGCTCAGGTTGGCACAGCTTTCAATAAATTCCTGTCGATTCATACGCACTCCTGTTACTATAAAATTTGCCCCATGTTCGTGGCAGCCAGCCACAGGCGAGGGACATCTCGTTGCCCAAGCTTTCCTCAAACATCGTACACAGAACCGTCGTATGCGATCTGCGCGGAGATGCTGCGCGGCTTCGGCGGGAATCGCTCCGTGATGTCGTCCACAAGCTCGATGCCTATACCGGGACGATCGGGATAATGATATAGCCACCGTCCTCCTTGAAGGGCTCCTTCGTCATCTCCGCCTCACTGCCCTGATGGTAGAAGGATGGGAACTCCTGAATGGCAAAGTTCGGGATCGCCGCGTCAAGCTGTAAGCACGCCGCCGTGGACACGGGGCCGAGCGGGTTGTGCGGCACGATCTTGCAGTAGTTTGCCTCCGCCATGGCCGCCACCTTCTTCGACGGCGTCAGACCGCCGAGGGCGCAGACGTCGGGACGGACATACTTGGCCGCGCGCTTCTGGAAGATGGTCTCAAACTCCTGAATGTTGATGAACCGCTCGCCGGTGGCGACGGGGATGTTCGTCCGCGCCGCGATGTCCGCCATCGCCTCGGGGCTGTCGGGCGGGATCGGATCTTCGAGGAACAGCGGACGGTATTCCTCCACGCCCTTGGCAAACGCCAGCGCCTCCATCGGGTCCATGCTGCGGTGGCATTCGAGGATCATGTCGAACGCGTCGCCCACCGCCTCGCGCACCGCCTTGACGATCTTGATGTAGTCGGACACCTTCGCGTTGTAGACGCTGCTGCGGCGCTCCGCCTGCGAGAGGCGAATGTCGCCCGTAATCATCAGCCGCGCCGCGTCCCAGCCCTGTTCCTTCAGCTCCACGCACCGCGCCGCGATATCCTCCGGCGTGAACTTGAACACCGCCTCATAGCTGCGCACCTTGTCGCGGCACTTGCCGCCAAGCAGCTCGTAGACCGGCACACCCAGCGCCTTGCCCTTGATGTCCCACAGGGCGATATCCACGGCTGAAAGCGCGCTCATGAGGATGGAGCCGCGGAAGTACATGCTGCGGTAGAGATACTGCCAGTGGTGCTCGATGCGGAATGGGTTCTGCCCGATCAGGTAGTCCTCCAGCTTTTTGAGAACGCCGGCGCACCCGTCAAGATAGCCCCACGCGCCGACCTCGCCGGTGCCGTGGATACCCTCGTCGGTATGTACCTTGATAAACAGGTATTTGCTTGCGGGAAGCAATTCGATTTTCGTGATCTTCATCATGACACCTCAATCAAAACATCGGGAACACCGTGCAGGTCCACAGCACGGTCACAACGCAGAACAGCACGGCGGGAATCGCGGATTGCTTGACCATATCCGTAAAGCTGTAGCCGCCCTCCGCCATGATCATCGGAACGGCGGGCGTCGCCATCGGGGTCATAAACGCTCTCAGGCACGCCGCCTGTACCATGATAATGATACCGACCGGATTTGCGCCCATGCTCTTGCAGGCTTGGATGGCAATGGGAATGAAGATCATCATCACGCCACGGTTCTGCATGACCTGCGTCAGCAGGAACGGGACGAGGAAGAACACCAAGCCGATCAGATAGGGACTGCCGAGAGAACTCGCAAGGGAAGCGATGGCGTTGCCGATGATGTCGCCCGCGCCGGACGAGGACAGCGCGCCGCCCATCGCCATCGCGCCGACGAACAGGAAGTACATGGGCATATTCATCGCGCCGACAGCCTCCCGCCCGGAGAGAACGCCGGTGGCGACCATTGCAATCGCGCCGATGAAGCAGATCATCCAGGTGGGCGCAACCAGGACCTTTGCAATCTGGCCCTGGAACAGCAGGGCAAGCGTAACGAGGGCGAAGATGATATAACCGGCGCGCTCCTGGAAGGGCTTGAGCGCGGGCTTTTCCGCCGGCTGACGGCTGTTTGCGGCCTTCTCGCCGCCACGGGTCACTTCGCGGTCGGGAGCGATCTTCGCCGCGAAGAAGATGCACCAGATCGCGCATACGATGACAAGCGGGAAACGCGCCTTCATCGGGTCGGTCAGCGCGACGACGTAATCCGTGTACTCATTCGCCTGCAAATAACCGTTGAGCTCCGCCGCGACCGTCGCGCCGCTGCCGAGCGGGAACGCGGAGCAGGTGGCGATGGCGGAAACGCCCAGCGGGAACATGACCTTGGAAACGTTGATGTTCATGTTCTTGCAGGTCTCGACCATCATCGGCGCCATGATGCCGAACACGATCA